>DAHVXO010000276.1 GCA_027356675.1 Symbiobacteriaceae bacterium
GGAGCCCACATCGCCCATGAATACCTTCGCCGGATGCGAGTTGTAGCGCAAAAACCCGAAGGAGCCGCCCACCAGCGAAACGCCCAGGACGGCCAGATCCATCTGGCCCTTCACCGCCGCCACGAAGATGGCGTAGAAACCGAAGACGATGATCGAGGTCCCAGCCAGGAGCCCATCCAGCCCATCGGTAAAGTTGACGGTGTTCGCTGTGCCCCAGACGATAATGAGCACCAGCAGATAGTACAGCGGACGCCCCAGTTCCAGCGGGTAGTTGATGTAGGGAACGGTCACTACGGTTCCCAGGTGAAGGACTTCGACCGCACCGTACCCCAACACTGCGGCAAGAAACACCTGCGCCAATAGCTTTTCTCGTGCCCGCAGGCCCAGGGGACGCTTGAGCACCACTTTGATGTAGTCATCGGCGAAACCCAGCAGGCCGTGACCGAGCATCAGGATCAAGGCGATGATCGTCCGGGCCGCCCCACCGTCCCCCCGGGGTGCAAAGAGCAGCGTGGCCACGGCTGCGGGCACAACAAAGATAAGCCCGCCCATCGTGGGCGTGCCGGCCTTTTTCTGGTGCGCCGCGTGCATCTCCTCGCGGATGGTCTGCCCGGCCTTCAGTTGCCGGAGCACGGGCAGCATGAGCTTGCCCAACGCCAGGGCGCCAAAGACGGAGAACAGCAGCGCTGCGGTCAAACTGTACGAAGTAGGCAGTAGCATGATGGTGTGAGTCCTTTCCTGGGTGCGCCTGAGCCGGGGGTCAGGCGAGGTGCTGCTGAAGCGACTGGACGATCTCCTCCATGGCCATGCCCCGCGATCCCTTGACCAGCACGGTATCGCCAGGCTGGAGCAGGGCCTGCAAGGCGGCGACCACCTGCTCCTTGCGCTCGAAGTGAATGGCCTTGGGGCCTGCCGCCGCTGCGATGTGGCGGGCCAGGTCACCGACCGTCAGAACCCGGTCTGCCTGGCGGGCAGCCTCCTCGCCCACCTGGCGGTGCCCGTCCTCGGCGGCAACGCCCAGTTCAAACATGGAGCCCAGGACCGCGATGCACCGGCCAAGGGTGCCTGCCATCTCCCGCATCACCTGCAGGGCGGCAGTGACCGAAGCGGGAGCCGCATTGTATGTATCGTCGAGGATCCGAATACCCTGCTGGTGGATGATGCGCATGCGATTGCCGCTGGGGACGTAATCCGCGACGCCGGCGGCGACCTCGTCCAGGCTCAGGCCTAACCCCAGGCCCACAGCCACCGCAGCCATGGCGTTCAGCACGTTATGCTGGCCCGGGGCCGGCAGATAGGCGTCCGCCGTGCCGGCGGCAGTGACCAGCGTAAACCGCTGCCCAGACTCGCCCTCCCGCCGCACGTCTGCGGCGGTCACCCAGTACTCGCCCTTGTGTGCGGCCGTGAGCCCATAGAACCAGACCGGACCGGGGGCAACCCCGGCCATCTGCGCAACCCGCGGGTCGTCGGCGTTCAGCACTGCGGTGCCGCCGGCGGGCAGTCCCCGGATCAACTCGGATTTGGCCATAGCGATATTCGCCAGCGACCCCAGCAACTCCAGATGGGTGGGGCCGACATTGGTCACCACCCCCACCGTGGGCTGGGCGATGGAGACCAGGTACTCAATCTCCCCCAGGGCCCGCATGCCCATCTCCAGCACGGCCGCCTGGTGCTGGGCCGTTAAATCCATGAGGGCGACCGGCAGCCCCACCTCCGAGTTGAGGTTCCCGGGCGTCCGGAAGACCGCAAAGCGGCGGGAGAGAACGGCTGCGATCATCTCTTTTGTTGTGGTCTTGCCCACAGAGCCGGTGATGCCCACCACGGGTATGGCAAACTGCGACCGGTGATGGCGCCCCAGTTGCCCCAACGCCAGCAGGGGATCCGGCACCTGCACCACGGGGGCGCCCGGCGCCGTCACGGGCCGGGCGATCAGCAGACAGGCGGCGCCCAACTCGGCGGCCCGGATCACATAATCGTGACCATCCACCTTCTCGCCGGGCATCGCGACAAAGCAGTCGCCCGGGCGCACCATGCGGCTGTCGTAAGCAAAACCGGAAACCGGGGTCGCCGGACTTCCCTGGAGAAGCCGGCCCCCGGTCAAATCCAGAATAGATTGCACCGTAAATAGCTGCGCCACGGATCAGCCGCCCTTTCGCGCCAACCGGGCCTCAATGAGCCTGCGCGCCACCACCCGGTCGTCGAAATCGATGGTCCGGTCACGGAAAATCTGATACGTCTCATGCCCCTTGCCGGCGATGAGAATGACGTCCTCGGGCTCAGCGATCGTGATCGCCCGTTCGATGGCCGCCGCCCGGTCGACTTCCAGCTCGTAGAAGCGGTCAGGGCCAAGGACCTGGCGGATCCCCGCCTCAATATCCCGCAGGATGGCGTTCGGATCCTCAGAGCGGGGATTGTCGGAGGTAATGATTGCGTAGTCCGCCATCTCTCCGGCGATGCGCCCCATCAGCGGCCGCTTGGAGCGGTCACGGTCCCCGCCGCAGCCAAAGACGGCGATGACCCGGCCACGGGCGAAGCCATGGGCCGCGCGGAGCACGTTCTGCAGCCCGTCTGGTGAGTGGGCGTAGTCGACGAACACCCCGAAGTGCTGCCCGACGCTGATGGCCTCCATGCGGCCGGCGACGCCGGTGGCTTTCTCCAGTGCCCGTTTGATCACCGCCACCCCAACCCCTTCAGCCAGCCCCGCCGAAACCGCCGCCATGGCGTTGTACACATTGAACTTACCTGCAAGCTGCAGGGCAAGGGGCACTTCGCCCTGGGGCGTCTGCAGGGTAAAGCTGCTGCCCGCTGAGGTCACGTCCAGATCCCGGACGGTGACAGGTGCCCGAGGGTCCAGCCCATAGACAAAGACCGGCACCTGGCAGACCGCGCGGAACTGTTCGGTCGAAGGGTCATCCGTGTTGAGGATTGCCGCTTTGGGGCTCTTCTGCCCGGCCGCGCCCAGCATCCGGAACAACTGCATTTTCGCTTCCCGATAGGCCTCCAGCGTGCCGTGATA
>DAHVXO010000293.1 GCA_027356675.1 Symbiobacteriaceae bacterium
TGGGGTACTGCCATTGCCGTGAGCCGTAGCGAGATAATCAATGGAACAATCTCCAGTACTAAAGTGACTGCGAAGGTTGGCAAGAAGCCAACCCACTCCACCAGAATACCACCAACTAGCCTGAAAAAGAGCCATCGTTAAGCGGCCGCCTCAAGGGTGACCTTGTACCCCAGTCTTTCGAGGCGCTGAACGGAACGGCGGACGGTGGCCATCGTGTCACGTTCATCGAAGTAGTTGGGTCCAAGGTCTTCGTAGGTGGTTCCGCGCTTCAGGAGATAGTAGATCATCACGAGAATGGTGTGGCCCACAGCCATGGCTGCCCGGTTGGCTCCACGCCGGGCCGCGATGCGGTGGTATTGCGCCGAAAGATAGGTGTTCTTGGTGCGGCCGGCTGCTCGGCCGGCTTCCACCAAAGCCTCGCGGAGCCACGGGCTGCCCTTGCGGGTCCGCCCACTGAGACGCTTACCGGCGCTCTCGTTGTTGCCGGGACACATTCCGGCCCAAGAGGCGAGGTGCCCCGCGGTGGCAAAACAGTCCATGTCCGTTCCGATCTCCGACAGGACCATCTCAGCGGTCTTCTGGCCAATCCCCGGGATCGTCCGCAGGCGTCCCAGGGCTTCCTCGAAAGGGCGCATCCGCTCGGCGATCTCCTCGCTGAGCTGCTGAATCTCCTGGTCGAGGAAGTCGACGTGCCGAAGTTGGGCCGCCAGCAGTTGTCGCTGGTGCGCGCCCATCAAACCCAGCAAGGCCTGCTCAAGCTGCACCTGCTTCCCTTGCATCCGGCCCCTGGCCATGGCCGCCAACACCCGGGGGTCGGTGGTGCCGGCCACCAGGGCCTCAAGCATCGCCCGGCCCGACTTGCCCATCACATCGGTGGCCACGGAGGCGAGCTTGATGTTCGCCCCCTCCAGCACCTTCTGCACTCGGTTAACCTCCGTCGCCCGTTCCCTGATCAAGGACTTGCGATAGCGGACCAGCTCCCGCAGCTCTCGCTCCGACCTATTGGGAATACGGCTTCCCCGCAGAAGCCCATGGCGGAGAAGGTCGGCGATCCACTCCGCGTCCTTGACATCCGTCTTGCGGCCAGGCACCGCCTTGATGTGTTTGGCGTTCACCACGAGCAGCTCCAAATCGTGGCTCTCCAGCAAGTTGTAGATCGGCTTCCAGTAAACCCCCGTGCTCTCCATGGCCACATGGGTCGCACCTTTACTCTCCAGCCAGTCGGCCAAGGCCAACAAGTCTCCCGTCATCGTGCTAAAACTCCGCATCTCCTTGCCCTCCGGCGTGACCACACAGCACACCACCGTGGCCTTGTGGACGTCCAGCCCCGCGCACCGCTCATAAACGACCTGCATTCCATTACCTCCATAAACACGGGTGCGGCGGCCTCTTCGTAAGAATTCTAGCCTACGTGCTTACCCAAAGGGCAGCAACAGTCAGTGGTGCTCCAGACCGCCGGGGTCCGTCTAGACATCGGGCTCTCGGCACCAAGGGGAGCCGACCTCTCTTCGCCCATGTTCGTGGAAGTCTTCGTCTCCAAACCACCTTTTTCATTCCCAGTGGCGCCGCAGGCGGCATGGACGTCTAGACACTGTTTGTTAATAATACCATAATCTGCATGATGCAACCAGTGATAATAGATCCTGGCAGAGCAACGGATTACGGAAACAAAGCAGGTAATTGACCGTCCTGCAAAACGAGAAATTGCTTTTGTATACTTTTTACAGCAAAGTGGTTTATAGTTAAATTGGAGTGTGATATTCTTTTAATTTATAGAGAGTCATTTGGGGGACTTTGCCAAAGGCAACATGGCGCACACGTATGCCGATAAGCGAACGATTGACGTCCTGCTGACCACCGAGGGTACGTACCCGGTGGCCCGTGGCGGCGTCGGCACGTGGTGCGACACCCTTGTCCGCGGCGTTTCGGGGGTGCGTTACCGCATTTATGTGGTGATGGCCCACCCCTATCTTCCCGACCGCTACAGAGTCCCCGACAGTGTTCCCGTAATGCGCGTGCCGATGTGGGGCACCGAGGAGCCCACGGAGCACTTGGACGTACCGTATTCGGAAATTCTCGAACGCAAGTTCAGGACGACGCCTCTGGCTCTGTCCGGCCAGTTCCTCCCCTTATTCGATGGGCTGATGCAGGACATCTGGAGTCCCGAACCAGACGGCCACCATGTCGGCAGGTTTATGCACGGCCTTTATCAGTGGTTCCAGAACTTCGACTACATGGAAGCCATGAAGTCCCCGCTGGTCTGGGACTTCTTCGTTGACGGCCTCCGTCAGGGACGTTGGTTGAAGTTCGCTAACCCACCGACGCTGACCGATTGTGTCCAGTCAATGGGGTGGTTGTACCGGTTCCTGGTGGTCCTGACCACCCCTGTACCCCTGGCCGACGTCACTCATAGCTCGGCCGCCGCTTTTTCCGGGCTCCCCGGTGTTCTGGCGAAACTAGATCGCCGGACGCCCTACCTCCTGACGGAGCATGGCGTGTACCTGCGGGAGCAGTACTTATCGGTGGGGCGTTCAAATATGACCCCCTATTCCAAGCAGTTCTTGATGGGATTGGTACGGAGCACCGTTGCGGCCAACTACGCGCATGCCGATGTTGTAGCCCCGGTTGCGGCGTTTAACGCCCGCTGGGAGAGACGGTTCGGCGTTCCGGAAGACCGTATCCGGGTCATTTACAACGGCGTCGATCCTAAGGTGTTCACACCAAGGCCTCGCCCGCAGGGAGCTCCGCCCACCGTCGTCACGGTAGCACGAATCGACCCTCTGAAGGACATCGTCACCTTGCTCAGGGCTGCCTCTGTCGTGCACGAGCGGATGCCCGAAGCCAAGTTCGTCGTCTATGGTGGCGTCAGTGTACCGGACTACTACCAGGAATGCCTTCAACTCCGCGATGAGTTGGGTCTGACGGAACATTTCATTTTTGCTGGGCACGTCGACGATGCCCCGGCGGCCTATGCCAGCGGCGACGTGGTGGTCTTGTCCAGCATTTCGGAGGGCTTCCCCTATTCCGTGGTGGAAGCGATGATGTCCGGACGCGCGGTGGTGGCCACCGACGTCGGCGGTACCAGAGAGGCCTGTGCCGGAGCGGGGATTATGGTCGAACCGCAGAATCCCACACAGATGGCCGAAGGCATCCTGCGGCTCTTGCGCGAGCCCGAAACTCGGAACGCTTTAGCCGAGGAGGCCCGCCAGCGGGCGTTGGCCTACTTCACCATCCAGCAGAACCTTGGACTCTATCGAAAAGCTTACGAGGATCTCGCTCAGCCGCAGGAAGTTGCTCAGGATCTGTCGAAGTTCATCGTTCGGCGTCGTAAGTTGGCTTTGGAGCGTGCAAGGGCCCTGCAAGCCATTGGGCGTAGGGCCGATGCCATTCGGGAGTACCGCATCGCGGTCGACCTGGCTCCAAACAACCCGGCGGCGCCGGCGCTGCTATTGACCATCGCCGAGCTTTATCTATCGCAAGGGGACATTCGGCGCTCTTGGGTGGAAATGGAACGGGCCGAGGCGCTGGCAGCGGTGATTCGCCACAGGAGGGCGAGTTAGCGGCATTCGCCAAAGGAGGGCGGGTTGACAGCATGAAGAAGGTGGGTGTCGCTTCAGTATGAAGACATCCATGAGGCGGCGCTTTTCGGGGTACTCCCCCGCCGCCGTGGCTGAGGCTTTTCGTCTGAGCCACGAAAAGCACCTCGAGGAGATCGCGCAGCTTCAGCGAGAACTGGAGCTCGCACGCGAAAAAACTGCTGCCTTGAACAGGCAGGTCAGTGCCGCGGAGGCTAAGGCCCAGAGCACTACGGTTCTCGTCCATGCGTTGGTTACCCGGCTTCAGGAATGGGTGTTTCAGCGTACCGGCGCGGTGAAGACCTTCATCGAAAGCAAAACGTTGGCCGAACATGAACTGCGGGCAGAGATCGAGCGTCTTCACACGGTCTTCGCGCATTTAGAGGAATCCCAGTCCAGGTTCGGCAACGAACTGGGCGGGCTCATGCGGAGGTTCCGGGACGAAGTAGCCTCGTTGCGGATCGGCTTGCCGACGGCCTCATCGGCCGTCCCTGACGCTCCAACGCCGACGCCAGGAACCACCGCGGCCCAGCCACAGTCGCAGTCATCATCGCTTTTCTCCGGAGAGCGGAAGGAGTCCGCGGGTAGATGACTCGCGCGAGCCGTAAGAAAACCGGGCTTCCCCAGAAGCTCGGCAAGAGTCTTATTGGCTTCGATCCCGCAGCGGTCGAGGAAGCCTTTCAGCGACAGGCCCTGGGTGGCGAGTCCGAATCTCGTTTTTTCAAGCAACTCATCCGTGCCGAGCAGACCCGTCAGGAGCAATTGCGGGCTCATCTGGCTTCGGTCGAGGGCGAGATCCGGGCTCAGGAAGCACAGGCGGCGCAGCTTGAGACGGTTGCCAAAATGGCCGACGATACTGGTGAGATCATCCGCGACGCCGTTCAGCGCTATCTGCGTGTGCTGGAAGGCGAGGCGGCGGAGCGGCTGCACGGCCTGGAAGCGCAAGCATCTGAGCTTAAAGAGCGGGTCCGCGGGACTATACGCCAGTTGGAGCAGTCCGCTGAACACATCGGGACCACACCGGGTGGCCAACCAGCCTCCAACTCCAGCCCGAGTGTGGCAAACGTCCCGCGGCGCGGCGACGTGCCGGCCCCTGCTCTCCCTGCCCAAGTAACCCCGCCTACCCAGACTGTGCCACCCACACCGGCGGCCGCAACGCCCCCTCCAGCGGAGCGCGTGCCGTTGCAGCCACCTGCCAAGCAGGCGCCGCCGGCC
>DAHVXO010000320.1 GCA_027356675.1 Symbiobacteriaceae bacterium
TGGACAAGACCAAGTAGAGCAGAGGCCTGGCGGAAATCGCCGGGCCTTCCCCATGAGCCCCGGCCAACAGGGGTAGGCGGGATCGACGGCGAAGTGGCGTCAGTGCGACATACACCGCAGCAGTGGAGGGACTCCATCTTGGATCAAGCCTTCGGAAATATGGCGGGCAAGCTCTGCCTCATCACAGGCGCTTCGTCGGGAATCGGCAAAGAGGCAGGAGTGGGCCTCGCCCGCCTGGGCGCCACGTCGATGGCCTCGAGCAGACGTTTGCGTTGAACCACCTGGGCTACTTCCTGCTCACCCACCTGTTGCTGGACCGCTTGAAGGCGAGCGCACCCGCCCGCATCGTCAACGTGGCCTCGCAGGCGCAGAGGGGCGGCACACTCAACTTCAGCGACCTGCAGGGCGAGAACGGCTACAGTGCCTTCCGTGCTTATGCCCAATCCAAGCTCGCCAACATCGTCTTCACCTACGAACTCGCCCGCCGTCTCGCTGGCAGCGGTGTAACGGTAAATGCCGTTCACCCGGGTGCCGTGGCCACGAACTTCGGCGCCAGCGCCCTGGGCGGCTTCAACTGGGGGGTCAAGTTGGCCAAGCCCTTCATGACTAGGTCCGGGGGATCGTCACCGCCAGGTCATCCAGCCAGCGTCCCGCTTCGTGATCACGGGCCCGCAGGACCGCGCGGTCTGACCAGACCTCGAGGACCCGGCTCTGGCTCGCCGACCGGTCGATGCGCCCTGGTGGGGCCGCACCGGCAGCCGTGACATACTGGTAGCAGGTCGAACCGAGCGCCGCGAACAGCGTGCGCCGTTGCCAGTCCACCTGACCCGCCAACTCCAGCCGATAGTGCGTATGACCTGAGAGCCAGAGGCGAATCTGCGGGTTCCGCCGCCAGATTGCCCGCAGCTCAGCAGCCTGTCCGCTTCCCGCGAAGCCGTCGTCGGCCCAAGTGCCGGCGACGGTTTCCTGTAACGGCTGATGCAGCGAGACGATCGTGAAGCGGTCCCGGTGTTCGGTAAGGACCCGCTCGAACCAGCGCAACTGCTCCGGGGTGATCCAGGCCCAATCGGGGTTGCGTGGCGCACTCTTGTACTGTTCGTCCGCGAGCATTACGAAGTGAAGGCCCCCGTGGACGTGATTGCAGTACGTCTCCGGCAGGCCAAACGCCTCCCGGAAGCGGCGGCGGCACTCCAAGTCCGAGGCGGCGGCAGCGTAGAACTCGTGGTTGCCGGCGCTCACGAGGAGACGGTCGCCGATGCCGCCTCGGCGCACCAGATCGCCAAAGGCTGCATACTCACCGGGAAGACCGTGGTCCGTGACGTCGCCGTCCACAATCCACAGGTCGGGCTGAAACTGCTGTAAATCCACCAGCGCCTGTCCGATCTTCGCGTTGATTGTGCGGGCGAAGTACCCGTCAGCAGGCTGGGTGTGCGTATCGGAAAGAAGGGCGATCACGAGAGGGCGCTCTGGGTTGGCGTCGGTTCTGGCGCCAGGTTCCGGCAATGGCAGCGGGTCCGCCGCTCCGACCTGTGCCGCCTGCGCCTCTCCAGGCAACCCCGGACCCCCCGCCCTCCGCCCCCACCCCAGGACAACCCCCGCCACCACCGTTGTGCCAAGGGCCAGGAACTGTCGGCGCGTCGCCACGGCTCCATCCCTCTCTCTGCTGCCGCCGACCCCTGGCGGGTCGGTTGTAAGGAAATGGTAACACCTCCCTGCGATCCGCTCAGCACCCGACCCGCATATCACCTCAGGGCTGACCAGAAGAAACGGCTCCGATCTGCAGACCTGTTGCCCAACAGTCCCCCCCAAAAAAACAGACCGCCGGCATGTGGCTCCGATCCCTTCTGGGGATGCTTGCCCTGCCGGCGGTATGCGCCCTTGCCCTTCTTCGGCTTCTCAACCATGTGCCACTTGCTCCGCATATGCCCCAGCCCGGGCGGTCCGGCGGCCCGTTTCTTCTTCACCTGACATCGCCTCCACCGACCATTATAGCACGGGATGCAACAGCTTGCGCAGCGCGCCCACGAACGCCTCGTCATCCGCCACCGACCGCCGCTTCGGCCCGGGCAGGCGTACCCCGCCCCGGCGCAACCGCGCGTGCAAGGCCCGCTGCGCCAGCCGCCCATCCATCTCATCGTCTGTGAAGATGTGCCCCCAGGGACTCACAGCCCGTGCCCCCTTCGCCAGCGCCAGGGCAGCCAGCCCCCAGTCCTGGGTCACCACCACATCGCCCCGGACGGTGCGGTTAATCAGGGCCATATCAGCGGCCTGCGGCTCCGGCCCGACCATGACGTGCTCCGACCCCTCTGCCGCCGCGATGTCGTGCCGGAACGAGGAGACCGTCACCACGCTCACACCCGCCTGCGCACTGAGGCGCCGGATCTCCGCCAACACGGGGCAGGCGTCGGCATCCACCAGCACTCGCATGGGCGCCACTCCCTTCGACCGTTTCGGCAGTCTGCCCACAGGGGACTTTACCCCCATGGAATAGACCAGAACTGCCCTCAAGACCGTGCTGGCATAGCACCACGGGTGCTTTACCATCGCTGGGGGCCGCCACAGGGGGCCCCCGTTCGCACCCCCCGGTATCCCCGTGACGTGCCGGAGCGTCTGTGATACACTGATAGACGTTTTGAACTCGTGGACCGGAGGAGATCACCGTGACGTTTCTGCACGCCATCGTGCTTGGGATTGTTCAGGGAGTGGGCGAGTTCCTGCCCATCTCCAGTTCGGCCCACCTGGTCCTCGTGCCCTGGATCTTCGGTTGGCCGGAGTCCGGGCTCAACTTCGATGTGGCCCTCCACATGGGGACCCTCGTGGCCGTTACTCTGTACTTCTGGCGTGACCTGCTCGGGTTGGCGAAGGCCGGCCTCACCGAAGGGACCCGCACTCCCACGGGCCGCATCGCCTGGGGCATCGTACTGGGCACCATCCCCGGCGCCGTCTTCGGCTTCTTGCTCAACGACAGGGCTGAAGCGGTCCGCAATCCGATCTCCATTGCGATTCTTCTGGCCATCATGGGCTTCGTGCTCTACCTCGCCGATGACCGGGGCGCCAAGACCAAATCCATTGCGGACGTCACCGTCATGGATGTGTTCTGGATGGGCGTCGGCCAGGCACTGGCCATCATCCCGGGGGTCTCCCGGGCCGGTGCGACCATCACCGCGGGTCTGATCCGCAAGCTCGACCGGGCGGCGGCAGCCAAGATCTCGTTCCTGCTCGGTTGGCCGATCATTCTGGGCGCCGGTCTGTTGGCGTTGCGACACATGCATGCCAGCGACCTGACCCCGGCCTTCTGGACCGGAGTGGCCGTCAGCGCAATCGCCGGCTACACCGTCATCTCGTTCTTGATGGATTACCTGCGCAAGGGCACGTACGTGGTCTTTGCCTGGTACCGGGCCGCCGTGGCGGCGATCACGCTCTTCCTCGTCTTCCTGCGGGGTTAGGTGGCTACGGCCGCAGCAGTGCGGTCACCGTCACGCACCGGTACCCTAGGAGGCCCCGACCCGGTTGCGAATCATGACAGCCCAGTCCCCCTGGCTGTCGGTCATCATGCCGACCTGGCGAAAGCCGAGGTCGGTATAGATTTTGACCGCAGGCACGTTCGACGGCCGGACCTCCAGCCGTGACCGCTCCACGCCGGCGGCATCGAAGCGCGCCATCGCCAGGGTGCAGAGATGGCGCGCGATCCCCCGCCCCTGAGCCGCCGGGTGAACCGCGACCGACAAAATGCGGGCATCCGCCTTCTCCTGGTCGGCCACGGCGTGCCGGAAGAAGCTCAGTTTGTTCGCCAGCACTAACCCGATGGGCCGAAACCCCAGCCCATACTGCCCGCAGAGCCAGCCCCAGGCCCAACGGAACACATCCCCGCGCGCCAACGCTACCTTCCAGACCCGACTGAGGTGGATCGGTGCAAAGATGTACCCCGCCACCCGGCCATCCACGACCGCTACCCAGAAGCCTTCTGGCTCGCTGGCAAGGCAGACCGCAAACAGCGAGGCCGTCAGGGCCGGTAGCGGCTGCCGCCCGTGTCCGTAGATGTGTGCGATGGACTCCGGGAAGGCCGCGTGAAAGATCGACGCCACCCCGAGGAGGTCGCCTGACTGCGCCGCCCTGATCTCCATGACCCACCGCCTCTACCCTGTGACTAATTCAAGTTCACCAGCCGCCAGCTGGTCTGGTCTACCTGCACCCCGCTGAAGCGGGTCTCGAACCCAACCATCAGCGCATCGGGATACCCCAGCGTCTTCAGCGGAATAGCAAACTCGGCCGCGTTCGTAGCCGGGTAAGCCCGGACCGGCGGCGCCCCGGGCGGCAGCACCGCATCCGGCTTCCCCGGGGGATGCCACACGGCCCGCAACAGGGGCCCCCAACCGGTCTCCTTGTGATACCCATGCACCATGACCACGTAGGAGTTGCGTGCGGTCGCCCTGCCGCGCAGGTGCAGGCGCAGGTACACCATCTCTTCGTCCCGGGCGGCATCCACGCTAACCACATCGGCCGTGGGATCCAGGTCTTGGGAGAAGGTGTCGCCTGCCGGGTCCGTCGCGACTTGGACCCACGTCGGGACCCTCGTCTGCGACTTCGGCACGATCACGCGCGGCACTGTGCCGTAGAGTTCGTTGGTGCGGACAAAGCTCATCATATAGCGGCGCATGATGCCCACCTGCGTCTCGTACGCCCGGATGGCTTGTTCCTTATGGAGGATCTCCAGCCCAGACAGCGGCTGCTCCTCCCACGTGGTCATGCCGCCGACCAGCGGCGCTGGCGGGACCAGGGGCTTGCCCGGCAGCATCCCCTTGGGCGCCGGCCAGTCCCCCCGATGGACGATGTAGAGCAACTCCGCCGGCGGATTCCATCCGGGTTCGGTCCGGCGCAGGTCCTCCAGGGCGGCCTCCGTGAAGTTGTGGACACCCCAGTGATCCACATGCGCATCGTTGGGGTGCGGATAGACGATGGTGGTCGGCCGTACCCTGCGAATCACGTCCTTGAGGTCTGCCAGCAGGTTGACACCGGTGTACGGTCGCCCCGGGCTGCTGTACGGTGAGACGCTCGCCCCCGTGTAGGTCGATATGAACGGGGTATCCCAGTAATCGAGCCACATGGCGGCCGTGCCCTGGTCGGGATAACCCAGGAAGGTGACATCCGCGCGTGGGACGCCCAGGGCGTCCATGGCCTTGAGCGTCTCCTGCTGGCGGGCCTTGCCGAAGTTGATCATGTCCTGGTGGGAGAGCGTTAACCGGCCAAACCAGCGCTCGGCAGCCACCCGAAAGGCATCGCCGTTGGTGACCAGGACGACCTGGACCCGTCCGCCCTTGGCGAGGGTCTCCTGAATCAAACCGGCCGCCGCCAGTGATTCATCATCCTCATGGGGTGCGATCACCAGCGTGGCGCTGCCACTCGCCAGCTGGGGTTCCTGCCGCAACTGGACCTTTGGTGGTTGCGGAAAGAAGTATCCCCAGCTCGAGAGCACGGCGAGGATCATGAGCACCAAAAAAGTCCAACGACGCAGCAGCACGTTCGCTTCCCTCCAATGAACCGGCGACTCGGCACTCCGTGCGCAGGCGTTCATTCATCCACAGTATGCACCCATTGGGAGGCGTTAAGGCGGGTTTCTCGGCGACGCGGGCGACTACCTGCCGGTTGGCGAATGCGGTATAATCGTATGCATAAACCGTTTCCCTCTGCAGGATGTTGCCGACTCAAGTGTAGGACCAGCCACTGGAGGGATTCGATTCGCATGGCACCACCGCGTGTTACGATTTATACCACGCCTACCTGAGTTCCTTGTCGGCTGGCGAAGGAGTTCTTCGCCGCCCAAGGCATCGAGTTCGATGCCAAGGACGTCATCAGCAATCCCGCGTACCTGCAGGAGATGCTTGAAGCCACGAACGGCATGCGGGGTGTACCCGTGATACTCATTAACGGTCACGTGACGCGTGGGTTTCACAAAGAGCGGGTCATGACCTTGCTAGGGCAGGGCGCCTGACCGCCCCGACACGAAACGACAAGGCCGCAGGCATGCCTGCGGCCTTGTCGTGCACAGAAGCTATGCCTCCGACGGTTCTTCTTCGTCGTCTGTCTCCGCAATTTCGGACGCCGTTGGCTTGGTGTACAGCAGTCCCGACCCTTCGGCCCAGCTGCGCCATGCCTCGATGGTACCGAAGCGTCTGAAGCCATAAGACTTTTGGTAGTACGTCTGATCGAACATGTTTTCGACGTACGGCAGCGTCAGCCCCGTAATCTGTACCAGCTCATCGCCCGTCATGGGCAGCCCTTTTTCCAGCAGGTGAGTGTTCAACGCCCGCCACACCATCAGCGCAGGCGTATGCGTAGTGCTTGTGCCCAGGGCGTACGAAGTCGCGAACAGGACCTGTCGTGTGGGCTCCTGCCGAGCAGTCCCGGCTTTGGACATAAAGGAAATCCCTCCGTCTTATCACTAAGGGTCAGTCTTTCCCTGGGGGATTCGCTCTATGTTTAAGCTTTTCCTGTCGGACGGATGGTTCAACCTTTTCATCTAGCAGGAGACCGAGTATTGGAACGGAAAAAGTTTAATAGACTAGCGGACGGCAGAACACGGATGTAAAGAGGTGGATGACCGATGGAGACAAGGCAGCAACTGTGGGCCACCCATCCGTACTTTGATGAACAGACGCGGGCGGAAGTGGCAGCCCTGCGCGGTCATCCAGCAGAACTCGAGGACCGATTTTATCGGGATCTGGAGTTCGGCACGGCCGGACTGCGTGGGGTGATTGGCGCAGGAACTAACCGGATGAACCGGTACACGGTGCGCCTGGCAACCCGCGGCCTGGCGGATTGCATCGGCGCGGCCGGGCCGGAGGCCAGGGCGCGCGGCGTCGTGATCGCCCATGACTCCCGCCA
This sequence comes from Symbiobacteriaceae bacterium, assembly GCA_027356675.1. The sequence goes on from DAHVXO010000320.1 coordinate 6,883, forward strand.
CTTCTCGCCGGAGTTCGCCCTGGAGGCGGCGCTGGTCCTGGCTGCCGCCGGCATCAAGGCCTACCTATGGGATAGCCTGCGGCCCACGCCCATGCTCTCCTTCGCCGTCAGGCGCCTGAAGGCCATCGCCGGGATCATGGTCACGGCGAGCCACAATCCCCCGGAATACAACGGCTACAAGGCCTACTGGGAGGACGGAGCGCAAATCTCCCCCGAGCGCGCCGCCGAGGTGCTGGCATGCATCCGTGATATCGCGGATGTGACGGCGGTGGTGCCTCTGCCCGAGCCGGATGCCCGGGCCACCGGGCTGCTGCAGACGGTGCCGGGTTGGGTCGACCGGGGCTACCTCGACCACCTCAAGGCCCTCGCCGCGGATCGCACGATGGACCGGGCCGCCTGCCGTATCCTCTACACGCCGCTGCACGGCACTGGGAACATCCCGGTGCGGCAAGTTCTCAGTGAGGTGGGCTATCAGGTCTCGGTGGTGCCCGAGCAGGAACTGCCCGATGGGGACTTCCCAACCGTCAAGTCCCCGAATCCGGAGGAGCCGGCGGTCTTCGCTCTGGCTTTGCGGCAGGCCAAGCGCGAGCACCCCGATGTGATCATGGCCACCGACCCCGATGCGGACCGCCTGGGCGTCCTCGCCCGTGACGCCCACGGCGAGTACAGGCCGCTGACCGGCAACCAGATTGGCGCCGTGCTGGTGGACTTCATCCTGGCCAGCCGCAAGGCGCAGGACCACCTGCCGGCCAACGGGGTGGTCATCAAATCGATCGCCACCTCGAACATGGTCGCACCGCTCGTCGCCGCGTATGGCGTTGGCCTGATCGATGTCCACACGGGCTTCAAGTTCATCGGGGACCTGATCCGGGAGTATGAGATTACGCATGAGCACACATTCCTCTTCGGGTTCGAGGAGAGCTACGGGTACCTGGCTGCCCCCTTCGTGCGCGACAAGGATGCCGTCATGGCGGCGCTGCTGGTCGCTGAGGCAGTCGCCTATCACAAGGGGCAGGGACGGACGCTTTACGAGGCGCTGGAGTCGCTCTGGGAGCGGTGCGGGTGCTTTCAGGAGGGCATCCACTCCGTGACGCTGCCGGGGAAGGCAGGCCCGGAGCGGATGGCCCGACTGATGGCCGACCTGCGGGCGGCCCCGCCGCTGGAGTTCGCCCATATACCGGTGGCTTTGGTGGATGACTACGCTGCCGGGACCAGCCTTGAGGTGGCCACCGGCACCGTGCGGCCGCTGGCCCTGATCAAGGCCAACGTGCTGCATTACCGCTTCGCCGACGGTGGCTTCGTGATGGTCCGGCCGTCGGGGACGGAGCCCAAGCTGAAGGTTTACTTCTCCGTGCAGGCCGCTGGGTTCGATGCCGCGCAGGCCCTCCTGGAGCGGGTCCGGGGCGCCACCCTGGCCCGGATGGGGCTCGCCTGAGGCCTCACTCGTAGCTGATCATCCGGCCCGGGACGTAGGCTCGGACCGGACGCCCCGAAACCGCCGCCAGCGCTGCGTGGACATGGGGTACCCTCCTTTGAGCTTTCCCCACGAATAAAAGCCCTCGCCTCTGTGTCAAGAGGCGAGGGCTTGCGCGCTCGCGGTACCACTCTTGTTGGGCTGCCGGTCGTACGCCCCGGCTGGCCCGTCTCGTGTTTCGGTGCGATCACACCGCTGTTTTTCTAACGGAGGCAGTACTCCGTCCGCAGCTTACGCCGGCGGCTGTGGGGCCGCCGAGGCGCTCAGCCGGCCGCTCGGGGAGGAGGCGCCAACTCCGGTGTGCCCGAAGCTTCCCGCCCGGCTCGCCCGTCAAGGGCGAAGCGGGGTGAGATCGTGCCGTGCCGCTGCTTTGCACCATCCAGCAGCTCTCTGAAGGCGTCGGCCACGAGGCGAACGAGTCCCGTCATTGCGTTATCCGTAGGTTATTCAGAATAGTATACCCGCGCTTGTCTGGTGTCAAGCTGTCCTCGCGGTGTTTCATATGTCGGAAGAGTCTTTGGCTTGACGCAAGGCAACATATTCGGTTAAGATGTAACCAAGCAATCGCTTGGTTACGGGGTGGGGACATGGCACGGCCGGGTCGAAAGGAACACGTGATGGCGGCAGCGGTGGCGCTCTTCAGCCGCAAGGGCTACCACGGCACCACCGTGAGGGACATCGCCGAGGAGAGCGGCATGCTCTCCGGCAGCCTTTACGCTCACATCTCCACCAAGGAAGACCTGCTGTTTGACATTGTCCTGAAGGCGGCAGACCGGTTCATGGCGGCCGTTCTGCCCATCGTGGCCGGGGAGGGCGCCGCGGCCGACAAGCTGCGGTGGGCCATGGCCGCGCATATGCGGGTCGTAGGGGAGTCGCTGGAGGCGGCCACGGTCTTCCTGCACGAATGGAAGGCGCTCTCGCCTGAGCGCAGGGCGGTGGCGGCCGGGCGGCGTGCCGCCTACGAGGCACTGTTCGCTGAGATCATCCGCCGGGGCGCTGATGCCGGGGAATTTGCGGTTGCGGACCCCAAGTTCGCCCGCCTTCTCGTCCTCAGCGCCGTCAACTGGCTCTACGAATGGTACGACCCGGCCGGCCCGCTGCCGCCCGAGGCTGTGGCCGATCGGTTTGCGGACTTGCTCCTGACCGGGTTCAGCCAGCGGGAAGGCGGGGGCGTATGACAGACGAAGAGCGGCTCGCAGCATTCATGGCGCGCATCGAGCGCGGCGAGAAGATCGAGGCCTCGGACTGGATGCCTGCGCAGTATCGGGTCACCCTGGTCAAGTTCATGCAAATGCACGCCTTCTCCGAGATCATGGGCGCCCTGCCGGAGAAGGAATGGGTTCCCCGGGCCCCAACCCTGGCCCGCAAGCTCTCGCTCATGGCCAAGGTGCAAGATGAGATGGGCCACGGTCAGCTCATCCTCCGCATCACCGAGGACCTGGCGGCCCCTCTGGGCAAGACCCGGGAGGATCTGGTGGCGGATCTCTTTACTGGTCAGGCCAAGTTCCACAACGTCTTTCACATGCCGGCGCCCACCTGGGCGGACTGCGGCGTCATCGGCTGGCTGGTGGACGGCGCGGCCGTCGTCTCCCAGGCGGCTCTGCTGGATTCCAGCTACGGCCCTTACGCCCGGGTGCTCCAGCGGGTCTGCGCGGAGGAGGGCTTCCACATCTAGCATGGGGAGTCCATCTGCCTCGCCCTGGCGGAGGGCACCGTGGTCCAACGGCAGATGCTCCAGGAGGCCCTGAACCGCTGGTGGGAATCGCTTTTGCTCTTCTTCGGGCCCGCCGAGACCACCAGTGCCTCGGCCACGGTCCTCATGAAGTACCGCTTCCGCATCAAGACCAATGAGGAGCTGCGCCAGAAGTTCTTCACCAAGTACGTGCCGCGCATCTGGTCCCTGGGGCTGACGGTGCCTGACCCGGACTTCCGTTGGAACGAGGCCACACAGCTCTGGGAGTACACGCCGGCGGACTGGAGCAAGCTGGGGCTCATCGCCAAGAACCAGGGCCCACTGTCGCAGTACCGGCTGGGCCTGCGGCGCATGTCCTACGAACAGACCCGGTGGGTGCGCGAGGCGCTGCTCGGCCGCAACCCCGCCGGCGTGGCCTAGGAAGGAGTGGTCTGCGATGGTCTTCGTCGTCTACGAGGTCTTCGTGCAGAAGGACCACGCCAGCCCGCACGTCTGGGTAGGCAGCGTGGATGCCGGGTCGCCGGATGATGCGCTCTTGCTGGCCCGGGAGAGCTTCCTGCGCCGTGAGGACGCCGTCTCGCTGTGGGTCGTGCGCCAGCAGGACGTGCACCGGACGGACTACGAGGACCGGGATTTCTTCGCCCGGGAGACCGACAAGCAATATCGCACCCTGACGGGCTACAACAAGCAAAACGCCGAGAAGTGGCGGAAATACCGCAAGGGCCTCCTGGACCTCGAAAGGGACTTCGTAAAGGACTGATGGGTATGAACCGGGACGCGCTGGTCGAGTTGCTGCTGCAACTGGCGGATGACGACCTGGTCATCGGGCACCGCCACTCCGAATGGCTGGGGCTCGCCCCTCACTTTGAGGAGGACATTGCCTTCGCGTCCAGCGCCCAGGATGAGGTGGGTCATGCCACGGCCTTATACCGCTTGCTGGAGGAGTTTGGGGTTGGAAAGGCGGATGACCTGGCCTTTGTGCGGCCGGGGGCGGAGCGGCGGAACGCGGTGCTGGTCGAGGGGGTCAACGGGTCGGGGACGTACCTGGAGAATCCGGCGTTCGACTGGGGGTACGCCGTCGCCCGCAGCCTGGCCTACGACCTTTTTGATGCGGTCCGGCTCGAGGCACTGACGCGGTCGGCCTACGAGCCCCTCGCCTTGCTGGCGGGGAAGATCCGCCGGGAGGAGCGCTACCACCTGCTTCACCACGCCACCTGGTTCAAGCGGCTGGCACAGGGGACGGCTGAGTCCCGCCGCCGCCTGGAAGCAGGTATCGCCCGGACGTGGGCGGATGTGGACGGGCTCTTCGCGCCCGGGTCTGTCGCGGACCCGGACCTGCTTCCCGTCAGTCCGGTGCAGTTGGTGGAGCGCTGGGAGAGCGAGTTGCAGCCCCAGTTCGCGGCCGTGGGGCTGGCCTGGCCGGGGACGCCGGTTGCCTTGGCCGTGCCAGCCGCCCCCACCGCGGCCTTGCCCGATGGCCGCCGCGGCCAACATACGACCGCCCTGACCGACCTCCTCGCCACCATGTGCGAGGTCTACCGCACGGCACCGGAGGCTGTATGGTAGCCCCCGCGGCCGTCTGGGCCGCCCTGGCCGAGGTGACGGACCCGGAGATCCCGCCTGTGAGCGTGGTTGACATGGGCATGGTCGCGCAGGTGGCCACCGACGGTGCTCACGTCCGCATTGACATGACGCCAACCTTCGTCGGCTGCCCTGCCCTTGAGCTGATCCGCCGGAACGTGATAACACGCATCAGCCAGGTGGATGGGGTCGCAGGCGTGGCGGTCCGCTTCGTTTTTGACCCGCCCTGGACCTCCGAGCGGATCACAGCCCAGGGGCGGGATCGGCTCAGATCCTTTGGGATTGCGCCGCCGCTCCACGAGGGTACAGGAAACCTGATCAGCCTCGCAGAAGTACCCGACTGCCCGTATTGCGGTTCACGGCAGACCCACATGGAGAATCTCTTCGGACCTACGGCCTGCCGGTCGATCTACTACTGCGACGCCTGCCGGCAGCCGTTTGAGGCCGTGAAGACCATCTGAGGCCTGTTGCACAATAAAGCCGCCCAGACGGGCGGCTTTGCTTATGGGCCGGTCCCTGGTCTGAGGTCAGCCGCTGGGATTGCTGGTGTGGTTCGTCGGACCACGCTCGGGGTCCTGGATATCCTGCTGACCACGAATCCGATTGAGTTCCTGCTTGGTGGTAGCCGCCTCCGGGTGCTTGGGGGTAAACTTGGCGCCTGCGCGCGCCTCAGGCTGCTCCTCGGGCTTATCCCATCCCATCTTGCATTTCACCTCTTGCCTAGTCTCGCCCGGGGCTGTGTGCAGCTATGCGATCGGCAGGAGTTCCGTGCCGGCCGCGGGAATCAGTGATGCGACTCACGTAGTGGAGGCGATCGCTCTTGCAGCGGCAGAACATCGCGTCGGGAGCCCCATGGGAATCGATCGTCGGCTATTCGCGCGCCGTGCGGATTGGCTCGCACATTCACGTGGCCGGTACGATCGCCGCGGATGAGCACGGGAACGTGGTCGGCCAGGGCGACGCGTACAGGCAGACCATCGAGGCTCTGCGCAAGATCGAAGCGGCGCTGGCCTCCGCAGGTGCAGCGCTGCGCGACGTGGTCCGGACCCGCCTGTTCGTAACCAATATCAGCCTGTGGGAGCAGATCGGGCGGGCCCACGGCGAGTTCTTCCGCGATATCCGACCGGCTACCACCATGGTCGAAGTGGCCGGGTTGATCTCACCGGCGGCGCTGGTGGAGATTGAAGCCGAGGCTGTGGTGTCTGAGGAGACCGGGCCGGTGCGCCACCGGCACACGGGGGCCTATGCCGTCGTCGTGCACGACGGCCGGGTGCTGCTGGTGGCAAAGAGTCGCGGGCCATACACCGGCTCCTGGGACCTGCCCGGTGGCGGGATTGAGTTCGGTGAGACGCCGGAGGCGGCGCTCCGCCGGGAGGTGACCGAAGAGACCGGGCTGACCGTTACGGCGGCCTACCTGCTGACGGCCCTCTCCAACCGGGTGCGGTACCGGGGCGCCTCAGGTGTGGACGAGGACATCCACCACCTGGGTGTGCTCTACCGGGTGGAGGTCGATCCAACCCAGCCGCTGCTGGAGGGCCCGGACGGCCAGGATTCACACGGCGCTCGCTGGCTGGCGTTGGATGCCCTGCCGAGCCTGCCGCTCAGTCCATTTGCCCAACAGGTGCTCATTGCCGTGCGGTAACGATCGCAAGTGGCCGTTCGCCTGGTGCCCGAGTGAAAAAAACAGGGGTAGCCCCGCGCCGGGGGCTACCCTTTCATCCATTACCGCATTGGGCTAGCGTCCCCGTTGGAGAGTCTCGTACAGTGGATTGCCCGGGCCGAGGAACACCTTGGTCCCCTCCGGCAGGTTCGTCAACGCCTTCGTGGCTTCCAATTGCTGATAGAGGGCCGGGTCGGGCACTGCACTGCGCAGGATCTGCAGGGCCGCGGCGTCAGCCTCGCCGCGGCGCTTGCCATCGTACTCGTTGGCTTCGCCGGCGATCTCGCCGGCCTTCTTGGTGGTTCTGGCATTGATCTCGGCGACCTGGGCCCGTGCCTGCGCGGTAATCTGCTCCGCCAGTGCGCTGACGGCCTGGACCTGAGACTTCAGGGCAGCCTCCTTGGCGCTGGGTTGCAGGTCCACCTCGGCTAGACGGATTTCCTTGACCTCGATGCCAAACTGGGACAGCTTCTTGTTCGTGCGTACGATGGTCTCCTTGAAGATGGACTCTGCCTCGGACGAGCCCTTCCTGGTAACACCGACCTTGATCGCTTGCGAGTCAAGGCCCCGCAAGGCTTCCTTTACATCGCTGTAGGCGATGTTATCGACCTGCCGGGTGCCCGGGCTCGGATCTGTGGTGGCGAAGGCTTTCCAGTATAATTCCGGGTCGGAGATGACCCATGGGATGGCAAAGTTGACGTCGAACTGCACACCGTCGACGCTGGCGACATGGGATTTATCCGAGAGATAGGGGAAGGATGCCCTGGTGATACTCACCAGGTGGTTGATGCCAGGCACGGTGACATAGCGTCCGGGCGTCAGGTCCTTACTCAGGATCTTGCCGCCGGAGCTCACGCGCAGCCCCACGGAGTTCGGCTCGATTACGTTTGTGAATGCTGCGAAACCAATCAGGCCGATGAAAAGGAAGCCGGCGAGCATAGGACCGAGAAACTTGTTCATGATGAGCGCTCCTTCTGGCCAAGTAGCAGTTAATTGTTCATGGGAAGGTACTTGACCGTAGAACCGTCCTCGCGCATCAGGTAAATCTGGATGCCCTTCTTCCCGATCAAACTCTCCAGGGCCTCCCAGTAGAGTTTCTTGCTGGCCAGATCGGGGTTGGCCTTGTATTGCTCGTACCAGGAGCTGAACTGTTTGGCTGAGCCGTTGGCAGAGCCCACGGTCAGACTGTAGTACCTGTCCGCTTCGGCCTTCTTGCTGGTGGCATCGGCTGTGGCGTTGGCTACCCCGGTTTCATATTTGGTCTGGGCCGTCTTGATGTCCGCTTCGGCCTGGGACCTGGCCGTGGCGACCTTGTTGTAGGATTCCATGACGGAGGACGGCGCTTTGACGTTCTGCAGGTTCACCGACTGCACCTTGGCGCCGAGATCCATATCCTTCAGAAAAATGTCTACGTTCGTCTTGACCTCGTCCTGGATGTCGCCCTGGGTCTTGGACTGGAGCCCTTCGTCCAGGGTGTGCTCACCGAAGCCCCGAATCAGCGAACTGGCTACGATGGAACGGATCAGTTCGTTCCGGTTCTTGGACCCGTAGACCCACTTGAACGGGTCGGTGGGGATGAGGTTGACCACGGCTTCGGCATGGATGTAGAAGCTATCCTTGGTGAGGTCCTCAGCTTCGGTGGGAAGCTCCCTGTACTGGGGCGGCTTACCGTCTGCCCCCGCGGTCTGGGTCCGAAAACCGAACTCGACCGAGTCGGGGCGGTTCATATTGACCTTCACGACAGTAGAGGCGGCGAAGCCCCTGGGGTTGGCGTAGTGCCAACCGGGGTCGGAAACCACCTTGGTCTTGCCGGATTGACTGACCACTGCGGCCGTGCCGGCGGGCAGCGTGTAGATGCCTGTGGACAGCCAGCCCAGGAGCGCTACCACGGCCAGTGCTGTGGTCGCCTTGCCAATCAGTGGGCCCTGGGCCGCGACCTGCTTGGCGTAGTCGTCGGGTGCGAATCGATCGGACATGTTGGGTCCTCCTTGTGGTCTGGTACGGTCTCGGCCGGTATGGCCGCGGCCGAGACCGTTTTCGTCAGCAGGGGCTTCGACTGGTCTGGCAGGGTCGAACCCCCTCGGCCTTCGTGGCCCTCCTGGAGAAGCCGCGGCGTGTTCTGCCTGCTCCTGTTTGGCGAAACTTCATATTTACCCCCACGGAGTCGACATCTCACAAGAGTTAGCGGGGTGACGGTTTGGTTCAGTCAGCCACTGGCTCTTCGGGTTGCAAAGGCAACCTTCCCGGTGATTTACCGCTCTGCTTGATGCTATTTGACGGCAGGTCGCGTTTACCTGTGCGACATTATGTAAATTTAAAGAAACCGTTCGAATCATGCTGTCCGTGGACCGATCGAGTCCATCTGCGGTCTCCTGCCGCTGCGGGCAGGAGGTCCCAGGGACCCCTAATCCGGCTGGAACGGGGTTACTGTTTTAGGGCGGCCGACAAGGGTCAAGAATGGAAGACCAGGGGGGTACGCTATGCAGGA
>DAHVXO010000324.1 GCA_027356675.1 Symbiobacteriaceae bacterium
GGCATGTTATAGTGATTGTGAGATCTGAACCCGGGAGGCATATGTCGATGCCGTTTACCCAGCAGAGCAGCCAGGACCTCTTCGCCGCTTCCAAGCAAATCATTCCCGGCGGCGTGAACAGCCCCGTGCGGTCGTTCCGCTCCGTCGGCGGCACGCCGCCCTTCATCGCGCGCGGCCAGGGCTCCCGCCTCTACGATGTCGATGGGAACACCTACGTAGACTACTTGTTGTCCTGGGGTCCGATCATCCTCGGGCATGCCCATCCCGAGGTCACGGAAGCCCTGACGGATGCCATCCACCGGGGCACCTCCTTCGGCGCCCCGACCGAATTGGAACTGAAGATGGCCCGGGCGGTGATCCAGTGCCTGCCCTCTCTGGAGATGGTTCGCATGGTCAACTCGGGCACCGAAGCAACCATGAGCGCCATCCGGCTGGCACGGGCGTACACGAGGCGCACCAAGGTCATCAAGTTCATCGGCTGCTATCACGGGCACAGCGACTCCCTGCTGGTCAAGGCCGGATCGGGAGCCCTGGACATGGGCGTTCCCGACTCGCCCGGCGTGCCCGCCGGCAACGCCGCCGATACCATCAGCCTGCCGTTTAACAACCTCGAGGCGGTGGCGGAGACGTTCTGGCGTAGGGGGGACCAGATCGCGGCAATCATCACAGAGCCCGTGGTGGGCAATATGGGCCTGGTACTGCCGGAGCCCGGCTTCCTGGAAGGGCTGCGGCGCATTACCGCACAGCATGGCGCCATCCTCATCTTCGATGAAGTGATGACGGGCTGGCGGGTCTCGTACAGTGGGGCCCAGGGCCATTATGGTATCGACCCTGACCTGACGACCTTCGGCAAGGTCATCGGCGGTGGGCTGCCGGTGGGCGCTTACGGTGGCAAGCGCAAGATTATGGAGATGGTCGCGCCGGCGGGCCCGATGTACCAGGCCGGTACCCTGAGCGGCAATCCGCTGGCCATGACTTGCGGGCTCAAGCACCTGGAGATTCTCAGCCGCCAGGGCGCCTATGATCGCCTGAACGCCGCCACCCAGCGGCTGACCGACGGCCTCAACACCGTCATGACGACGCTGGACTTGCCGTACCGGGCCCGGTGCATCGGCTCCATGTGGGGCCTCTTCTTCTCACCCGTGGACGTGGTGGACTACGACACGGCTGTCACAGCCGACACCAAGCTTTACAGCCGCTATTTCCACGGCATGTTGCGCCGTGGTCATTATCTGGCGCCGTCTCAGTTTGAAACAGGCTTCATGAGCCTGGCGCATAGCGATGCCGACATCGATTCGACGATCGCAGCGGCCGAGGAAGCCATGCGTGAAGCGCTCCAGGGCTAATGGTGAACCGATGGTGGGTTTCCCACATTGGCTCCGCGGATTTGACCGACTGCCTGTATAATGAACCTTGAGGTGAAAAAAGTTGCGACGCTCATTCCTGGCAGCTCTGGTCATGGCGGGATTGGTCCTGACCGGCTGCACTACTGACTTGAAGGCAAGCGTACCCCTCGTCGGCAAACCGGCAGACCCGCAAGCGCAGATGGCGAAGGTGTTCGGCCCCATCGAGACCCGCATGCAGGCCGGCGACGGCTGGGTGGTGCTCTCGCCCACCAAGGACGGCGCCCGGTACCTCGGTTACATGGCCGAGCAGAAGGATGCATGGCAGGCGCTGGGCAAGCGGTACCTCGTTGAACCCGGTGCCGCTGTGCGGCTGGAAGGAAACCTGGTGGTGGTCCAGTCACAGAAGGACGACGCCCCGCAGTTTGCGGCATATCGCTCTGGCGTCGATGGCTTGGCGCCGGTCGACTATTACGCCTCTGTGGCTCCCGAGGCCGCGGTCAAGACCGGGCAATTCGTTCTGATCAACAAGGATCTGAACGTGCTCTATCATTATCAGGATGGGAAATTGGTCAAGACCTACCGTGTCGCCACAGGCCGGGATACGAAGCCGCCGGCGCCGACGTGGCAGGACTTCAAGACCAATTTCTTCACCCCTGAAGGTAACTATCGGCTCACGAACTTCGCCGAGAACCCGCCGTTCAACGCCCTGAAGCCAGGGGACATTAGCTACGCCGGCGGCGCATCCGGCAACCCGCTGGGCACCCGCTGGATGGGGTTCACCGTGCTGGATAACGACAACGCCTGGATCTGGGGCATCCACGGGACGAGTCACCCGGAGCTGATCGGCACCTGGGCATCGGACGGGTGCATCCGCATGGATACGAAGGACGCCGAAGAGCTGTTTTCCCGCATCAAGGGGAAGAGCGCCGCCCTCCGGATCGTTGGGAAGTAAGAGCTGCCCCGTCAATGGGGCGGTTCCGTCGGCGAGGGGGGTCGGGCATGGCTCGTGGTGTATGGTCTGAGCGGCTCCGGCTCCTCTGGCTCGCCGGGGTCGCTCTTCCGCTGGTGATGTCCGTGTTGGGCGGCATCCTGGCCTGGTTCGGGACGGGGGTGCTTCCGGACCTGGGCCGGTTACCCGGTCTGCAATCGGTGCTGCTGGGGGCCTTGACCGCCGGCGTTTCCATGGGCCTGGTGTACGTCCTGTACAAGAGCAATCAGCAACTGGAGCGGGCGCTGCGCGACAGCGGGGTCCGCGTCGGCGCGGAAGCGCTGCGGATGGCCGGGTATCCGGTGATGCTGGTCGTTGTGAGCACGGCCGCCGTGGGTGAGGAGATCCTCTTCCGCGGCGGCCTTCAGCCATTGATCGGCCTGGTCCCGGCTGCCTTGCTCTTCGGTTTCAGCCATGGCGGCTGGCGGCGGGAGATGTGGGCGTACGCGGGGGCGGCGGCCATCTCCGGTGCACTGTTTGGGCTGGCCTACCGGTTTACCGGCGACCTGTGGGTGCCGCTGTTCGCCCATATGCTCCACAACATCCTCGCAACGACTGTGCTGGGCCAGGAAAAGGACGAGATGGAGGGAACCGCACATGAGCAACTGGACGAATCCCTACCCGCAGAGGCCGAAGGCGCGCCAGATGGGACTGACGCCGGGGAGCCTGTCGACGGGTCCCCAGAATGACATTTGCGATGTGATGGGGGTCCAGGTCGGGCAGGTAACCCTGGTTTCCGGGTCCGGTCCCCTGGAGCCGGGCCGGGGACCGGTGCGGACCGGGGTTACGGCCATTGTGCCCCACGGGGGCAACCTGTACCAGGAGAAGGTTCCGGCCGGTGTGTTTGTGCTCAATGGGTTCGGCAAAGCTACCGGGCTGGCACAGATCCAGGAACTTGGGACATTGGAAACCCCGATCGTTCTGACCAACACCCTCTCCGTCTTTCAGGCAGCCGACGCGCTCATTACATACACGGTGGCCCGGAACCCTGAGGTCGGGATTACGACGGGCACGGTCAATCCAGTTGCAGGGGAGTGCAACGACGGGCACCTCAACGACATTCAGGGCCGTCACGTGACGGAGCAGCATGTGCTGGCTGCCCTGGAGACGGCGGGGTCCGGGCCGGTGGCGCAGGGAGCGGTTGGGGCCGGGACCGGGACGTCCTGCTTTGGGTTCAAGGGCGGCATCGGGTCGTCCTCCCGCACCGTGAGCGGGTACACGGTTGGTGCGCTCGTGCAGACAAACTTTGGCCGGCGCGGCGACTTGCTGGTGGCCGGGGTCCCGGTCGGGGCGCGGCTGCTGGAGTATCCCGGCGCGGAAGGGCCGGAGCCGGAGCAGTTGCCCCCGGGCTCGGTGATGGTGATTCTGGCCACGGACGCACCGGTGGATGCCCGCCAGTTGACCCGGCTCTGCCGCCGGGGCGCCCTTGGTCTGGCCCGGGTGGGCGGAATGGCTGCCAACGGGAGCGGGGACTTCATCATCGGGTTCTCCACGGTGAATCGCTGGCCGCACCGGTCGGATTCGCCCACGCACCGGGTGGAGTTATTGCGGGATGACTCAAGGGCGCTGGACCGGCTCTTCATGGCGGCGGTCGAGGCGGTGGAGGAGGCAGTCCTCAACTCGCTGTTTGCAGCCTGCACCACAGAGGGGCGCGATGGGCATAAGATCTACGCACTCCCGGTTCAGCGGGTTTTGGGGTGGGTCGAACGAGGGTAGCCGCCAGGGTTGCCCTCCATTTTTTTGCGATTTTTTCCGGGAGACTTCGAACAACATTGATCGTCTATACGTAAAAGGTATCAGAGAACACTAACACACCATCGAACGGTTGGTACCCTGGAACAAGACGGGACGGTTGGAATCAGGTGCGTTGCAATGTGTAAATATTAGGAAAACATCTTGTAGAAAACTGCACAGTCAGGTAGAATAAGCTTAAAGGTTCGGAAATTCAGCACACGAAAGATCTCGGACTGCCCAGGGGGTGCTGACGATGATCGAGTACCTGGAGAAGCTGGTGGAAGAGGAACAGTGGGAGAAGGTCCTAGCGTACGCTGAGCGGTTGCTCCTGGATGGGGACCGGACCTCCCGCGAACTCATGGTGATCAACTATGCCCTGCTCATCGCAAGGCTGTATCTTAAAGAGTACTATGGCGCATTATTGGCTGGCCAATTGACCGTAAAGCTGGCGAGAGATCTTAACGAATGGGATTACTTCGGAAAGGCTTGCGTGAACCTCGGCGTAGCATGTGGCCGTCTTCGCCTTTTCGAGGACACTCAGAAGTATCTGTACGAGTACCTGGCCAGGCTTCCTTTGTACCACACGTCGGGGCAGTTCGAAGCTTTGGCCTGGTACAACCTGGGAATTTCACATCACCTGGGTGGAAGGAGCCGCGAAGCTGCCTCGGCCTTTTCGAAGGCGCTGCAAGTAGCCAATCGCCAGGGCATGGATCGGCAAGCTCATGGAATTCGCCAAGGGCTTGTTGAGGCCTACCTGGAGATCGGCGAGTTGTCCC
>DAHVXO010000353.1 GCA_027356675.1 Symbiobacteriaceae bacterium
AAACCTGTCGGAATACCAAAATTATTCAATTCAATTGATTCCCGCGGTTGGCGCGAGTCTAACTGCGAAAGACCAGACTAGGCAGCGATGCGGTGGGCATGTCCACCGTGCCCGAGGTGGTGACAGCTGCCCACATGGGCCTTAGCGTGCTGGGAATTGCGTGCATCACAGACATGGCGCTGCCGAATCACCCGGTTCACCTGACCCACGAACAGGTAATGGAGACCGCCGAGCGCACCAGGCCCCAGTTCCAGAACCTGATTATGGGCGTGCTGAAGCGACTGGGTTGATCCACGGATCGCGCGCGGCTGCCGCTTGCTCGGTGGGGGATACCCCCAGGGTCGGGTCAGCCAGGAGGTCCACCAGCCACTGGGTGGACCGGATGATGTAGCTGGCAGCCCAGAGCCGTTCCTCAAGGCGCAGCCACTCCTCGTGGGCCTCCCGGAGCTTGTCCAGCAGCGCACGGTAGTGGATGGAGTCCCCCGAGGTCTCTACCAGGCTGCGGGAAAGGTCCCGCACCCGCTCGCCGTAGCAGGTCCGCTTCGGCTCCATGTCCCGCACCAGACGGATGGCTCGCAGGCGCAGTTCGACCTGGTCCGCATACCCCCCCGTATCGGGGGCGGCGTGGGCAGGAGGCTCGGGGTTGTCCAGCAACACCCGGCGGGCACGCTCTTTGAGGCTGTCGGTCACCTCAGGCAAGGCGGACATGCGCATCGCTCCCATTCTCTTATCGATTCTCCAGATTCCATTATATGGTTTTAGCTCTGGGGATACAAGGTTTTATTTCCTTTATTCAGATAGAAAAGTCAATAGGTAGGCCGTCCGCCGCAGTTCGGCTTCCACCTTAGCGAGGCGCTCCTGCTGACCTGCAAGGCGCAGGCTGGCATCTGCCGCCTCACGCAGGAACTGCTGTTCACGTGCGCTGCCGCCACTGGCGGCGCTGACGCCCTGTTTCGCCTGCTCCAACTGCGCGAGGGTGCCGACGACCATGGGGCGAAGCCGGCGGGCCTCATCCAGGGCCGTCAGCCGCAGGTCCACGTCTCGGAGCACGGCAGTGTCTGCTTGCATGATCTCACCTCGGATGCCTTCCTTAGTGTATAAAACGAGAGGGAATGCATCTTTGTTCGTTTAATAGTCCTACCGGTTCAAATTTCGCGTCACGCCTCGGATAGAGGGGACCATAGAGTACGGCGCTGCAACCGAACGTGGCTGAGGTGCTGGAACAAGTCCAGGCGGTACTGGGGTAATCAGACGTAAGGGAGGGCAGGCTGCCCCCCCTTTGCGCGCATCTGGCTACTCAGCGGAGGCTGTGTAGCTACTCGACTCCGACCCCGAGCTCGAGGTTGAGCTGGAGCTCGAACTGGTGTCGTCGCCGGAGCCGTCGAGGTCCTGGAACACATCATGCTCCAGCTCATAAGACTTCACCCACAGCCGTGTCAGTGCACTCATCTCCACGGCCACGTCCGCCTCAAGCTGCAGGGAGACCTTCCCGTCTTCGACCTTGACGCCAGTCGCCCGAGCAGTGCCGGCCACTGCCTTCCAGTCCCGATCCCCCAGCACCTTGCCATGGGTGCGAATCTCGACGACCTCGGTGTTGCGACATGAGCAGCGGATGACCTTTGTATTCTTATCCCCGCCGCACCAAAGGTCGCAGTCGACGATGAGATCGACGGTGGGTCGGCCGTTTTCTTCCTTAACGGCGACGATGGAATTTGTAACGTGGACGCCAAGTACACCTGTGACGCCCTCGGCCGGTACCGTATGACCCCAGGCCACACGGCGCTCGGCCCGACCAACGACCGCTTTGGTAACGATCTCTTGGAGCCGGCTTTCCGACACAGAGCTTCCTCCTCAGGGTTAACAACTCGCGGGCTGCGGTGAGCCTCACAAGTCTTCCACCACAGCGTATGCGCGGGGCTATGGTTATGTCGCCGCTGCCGGGGGCCGGCAGCGGTGATTTTTTCCGTTACGGGCTCACTCGCTCGAGCCACGCGTGCTGAGCGCGCAGACCATCCACCAGCGGGGTCGCCGGGACGAAGCCCAGGGCGGCTTTGAGGCGGGTCGTGTCCGCCTGGGCCACCGCCATATCACCCGGTGCGGGCGGCAGGTATTGCAGGTCGAGCTTGCGTCCAACGATGCGCTGGATGGCATCCAGGGCGGTCCGGAGCGGGACCACGCTCCCACCACCGACGTTGAGCACCACCGAGCAGACCGGGGCGACCGCGGCCCGTATGGTGGCCTCCACCGCATCGTCCACGTAGGTGAAATCCCGAATCTGATCGCCCTTCCCGTAGATCGTGACGGGTGTCCTGTCCCGGGCGGCGGTGAGCCAGCGGGTGAAGGCCATGTCCGGCCGCTGCCCCGGCCCGTAGACGGTGAAGTAGCGGAGCGCCACCCACGGGAGGCCGACGGTACGGCCATAAAGGTCGCAGAGCAGCTCGGCGGAGAATTTGGTGGCCCCGTACGGAGAGATGGGCAGTGCCGGGCCGTCCTCGGCGGCGGGCATGGGCGCCTGGCCGTAAACCGAGGAGGTTGAAGCCAGGACGAACTTTCGGAGCGGCCGGCCCCGCAGGGCTTCCAACAGGCGCTGCGTGGTCTCGATGTTGCCTCGGGCGTATGCGGGGAACTGTGCCCAGCTCTCCCGGACACCCGGCTGGCCGGCGAGGTGGAGCACGCAGTCCACGCCGTCCAGCAGGGGGGCCAGGTCCATCTCAAGCAGGTCGGCCTGGACATCGGTGCCGGGGCGGCGGTCGAGGCCGGTGACGTCCTCTCCCGCCGTCCGAAGGCGCCGAACGAGGTGCGAGCCGATGAACCCGGCGGCGCCGGTCACGAGCCAGCGCATGCAAACACCTCCAACAGGTCCCGCGCCACGCGGTCCCAGGTGTGGTGGTCCTCCACACGCGCCCGACCGTTACGCCCAAGACGCTCACGTCGGGCGGGATCATCCAGCAGCTCCCGGATGCAGGCGGCGAACGCGGCCGGGTCGTCGTGGGGCTGAGCGAACAGGCCGTTCACACCGGGGGCGATCACCTCGCCGTTGCCGCCACGGTCCGTGGTGATGATGGGCAGGCCAGCCGCCATGGCCTCATAGTGGACCCGGGCCAGGGGCTCCGGCCATTGGGAGGCACAGACGAACAGGTCGCCGGCCAGGAAGAGGTCTGGTAGCCTGTCGGGGGAGACGAATCCTGTGAAGTGAACACCGTCGCTCAGGGCAGGGGCTCGCGCCAGCAGCGCCGCGGTATACTCGTCGGTTTCGTTGGAGCCGTAGCGGCGGGAACCGACCAGCAGCAAATCCGCCCGGGAGTGGGTCCGCCGCACCGCAGCCATTGCTTCGAGGACCAGATGGTTGCCCTTTTTGGGACTGAGGCGGCTCACATGCAAGACGACGTCCCGGCCGGTCAGGCCCAGCCGGCACCGGACGAGACTGCGGCGATCGGCAGCCGCCCACGGCGGGCGGAAGGCCGCCGTGTCGACGCCCGACCGGACCACGTGGAGCTTGTGTGCGTGGGCAGGGTGCTGTGCGGCGACCGTCCGGGCGATGTAGCCGCTGATGGTGATGACAGCGGCAGCGCGGGCCAGGGCGGCGCCACCGGCCTCGGCCGTCAGGTGGTCGGGGCCGAGCATCTCGTTGTGGAGCGAAAGCATAATCCGGGCGCCCCGGGCGGCGTCCGCCAGGGCGAGGAGATAGGCCGGTCGGTTGAAGAGGTCGATCAGGTCAAACGTCGCCTCGCCAGCCAGGAACTCGGCGACGTGGCGGAAGTAGACGGCCGGTACCGGGCCGGCAGGCAGGCGGACGAAGCGGACACCGTCGCACTCCTCCCGGTCCGGCAGGGCCGGGTCGGTCCGGCAGACCACCGTGACGTCATGGTCGGTCGCCAGGTGCGGGAGCACTCCGGCGATGTAGATCTGAATCGCACCGCCCCGGACCGGCGGGACCGGTAACTTCTCCGTACAGATGAGGCAAAGACGCATTCGTTTACCCCCAGTCAACCGGAATCTGGAGGCGCCCGTCGTCCCCGACGAGCAGCGTGGTGGTACGGCCGGGCTTCACCTCGACCGCAGCGCCCCGGCCCAAGAGGCAGTCCTCGAGGTGAAACGTCGGGCCGCTGAGCCGGCATCCCGGTAGCAGGATGGAGTTCTCCACAGAGGCACCGGCGATGACGGCGCCTTCGCCGATGCTGGTGTAGGGCCCGATATAGGCATCCTGGATGTGGCAGCCCGGTCCGATCAGGAGTGGTCCCCTTAGCCGGACCCGCTCCAGCACCGCGCCATCGCCAATCACCACACGCCCTTGAATGGGGGACGAAAAAACCGTGGCATCCGGTGAGATGGCCGGAACGAGCAAATCCAGCAGGTGGGCGTTGGCCGCAAGCATCCCTTCGGGAGAGCCCATATCCTGCCACCAGCCGGTCATGCGGTGCGCCAGCACGGCCGCACCCGCCTGCACCAACGCCTGGATGGCGTCTGTGATCTCGAACTCACCCCGAGCCGATGGGGTTAGCGCCCGGATGGCCTCGTGGATGGTGGAGCGGAAGAAGTAGATCCCGGCAATCGCCAGATTGCTGGCGGGTGCCGTGGGCTTCTCCACCACCCGGTTCACCCGCCCATCCGCCACTTCGGCCACACCAAAGCGACGTGGATCCTCCACGGGACGGACAGCGATGAGCGCGTCGGGGCCATCTGCTTCAAAACGCGCCTTGGCAGGACCCAGATCCTCATCGGTCAGATTATCCCCCAGGTAGAGCAGGAAGGGGTCGCCCCCCAGCCAATCGGCAGCCGCCTGCACGGCGTGGGCGATACCGCGCGGCCAGCGCTGCCGGATAAAGGTGAGGCGCTGGTCCTCGGCGGCGGCGCCCAGCCGTTGCAGTTCGCCCTGCTCGGGTGAAATGACGATACCCACGTCGAAGAACCCCTGTGCTTTCAGGTACGTGAGAATGTGCCCGAGGACGGGCCTGCCTGCAACCGGCAGGGCGGCCTTCGCCCGGGTGTGCGTCAGCGGCCGGAGTCGGGTTCCTCGTCCGGCGCACAGGACCAGCGCCTTCATGACCGTCACCGCTTTCGCGAGAGTACCTGTTCCCACAATACTCGGGGTGACGGCGATTGGTTTACGCAATCCGCACATTATGACAACCAGATCGCATAAGATCCAAAAGGCACTCGCACCATCGGCGGAAGCTGTCACCGGCCGGCTGGACGAGGCCGTGGACGGGGCAGGTCTTTGGTCTCCATGCCGTCGATTCCGGGGCTCCTCTGTTTGCCTCGACTCGCTTCAGCGCCGCCAGCATGTTGTGGCGCTCAAGCATCTGCTCCAGCATCGTTTCGGTTCCGGTCCCGCGGGATGTGGTCTCGGTTTGCGCCGAAGGCGCGCTCGGCCCTTGGCCGGTCCCCCGCGCTTCCTCCCGTCCGAAGGCCCCTTGCGGGGTTTTCGGCTGTCTGCGCACGTCTTGCGAGCTTGCCAAGTACATCCCCTCCTCA
>DAHVXO010000360.1 GCA_027356675.1 Symbiobacteriaceae bacterium
GTTGGCTAAAGAAAGGTGGCAACCCATGCCCGAGGGTTTTGCAGCGCTGGGAGTCCGGCCCGAATTGGTTGATCTATTGAATCGCAATGGTCTGAAAGAGCCGACCCCGATTCAAGCACGCACGATTCCGATCCTGCTCGAGGGCCGCGATGTGATTGCGCAGGCACAGACGGGAACTGGCAAGACCCTGGCCTTCCTACTGCCCATCCTTGAGCGGGTGGACGCGAATATCCCCGCAGTGCAGGCGCTGATCCTCACCCCGACGCGGGAATTGGCGATACAGATCACGGCCGAAGCGAAAAAGTTGGCTCCGGTGGTAGGCGTCAATGTGCTGGCCACTTACGGTGGACAGGATGTTGAGAGCCAGGTCAAGAAACTGAACCGCGCCACCCAGGTCGTGGTCGCCACGCCGGGGCGGTTGCTCGATCACCTGCGACGGGGTACGATCCACCTGAACCAACTCACAATGCTGGTTCTAGATGAAGCGGACCAGATGCTCCACTTGGGTTTTCTGAGCGAGGTCGAGGAGGTCATTGACCAGGCGGCGCGTGAGCGCTGCATGATGCTTTGCTCAGCGACAATGCCTGACCAGATTCGAACCTTGGCCCGCCGCTATATGCGTTCGCCGGTGGAGATTCAAATCCAAAGCAAACGGGTTACGCTTGACGAGATTCAGCAGGTCCTGGTGGAGACGACCGATCGGGCCAAGCAGGATACGCTGTGCCAGAAGCTCACCGAGTATAACCCATACCTGGCCCTGATTTTCTGCCGGACCAAGATCCGCGCCGATATTCTGGTCGATGCCTTGACCACCCGTGGCTACAACGCCGACGTGCTGCATGGGGATCTCTCACAAGCCAAGCGGGAGCAAGTGATGAAGCGGTTTCGCGACGCCAAGATCCAGTTCCTGGTCGCGACCGATGTCGCTGCCCGTGGGATCGATGTGGAGGGTATCACGCATGTGTTCAATTATGATATCCCCCACGACGTGGAGAGCTACATACACCGGATCGGCCGGACCGGGCGGGCCGGCCAGACGGGCGTCGCCGTCACGTTGGTAACTCCGCGGGATCAGGAGTTCCTGCGGTTGATTGAGCAAGGGGTTCAGGGCACTCTGGAGCGGCTGAACGCCGGGAAGGAGACCGCACAGCGCCCGGTACCAAGGGAGCGGCGTGAACGGGAGGCCCGCCCTGCTGGGATTTCACGCACGGAGTTTGCGAAAACCGCAGCCAAACGGGGAGCCGTTCCGACTGCGGTGGGCCGCGTCCGCAGAGGCCCCGTTCAAGGTTCGACCAGGCGGGGCGGCAATGCGGCGGCACGATCGCCGCGTGGCCGGTAAGCCGCTTTTTGTTCCAAGTTGTCGCTACCCCTGACCGATTACGAACGACCGTAGGGACTCGCGAACTTTAACGCGAGTCCCTACGTAGTTGTGTGTGGCGGCGCCTCGTTGATAAGGAAGGGGGTGTCTGCATGAGTAAGCTCGATGATCGGCTGTTTTGGTTGGTCCTCGTAGCCCTCTTGCTGAAACTCCTCTCCGTTAACTTGTAACGGGTGAGGACCTCACCCCACAAGTAACCAGACAACGGTGGCCGCCGGGCCTGGTGCTAAACCACCAGGCTCTCTCTATTCTTCCCAAGGCTCCAAACCGCGATACCGGTAGGCGGCCCCAACGCGCAGACCATTACCCTTCCAACAGCGCAAGGGCTGCCCGCCCGAGTATCTCCATCCCGGTTGGCAGCGCCGCCTCATCTACCGTGAATCGGGGATGGTGGTGGGGCCACTCAGACCCAACTGCGCTGCTGCGGCACCCCACGAAGAGGAACGCCGCCGGCACCTGGGACCCATAGTAGGCGAAATCCTCGCCGCCCATGATCGGCTCCTGCACCACCACATGGTCTGCACCGAGCACTGCACCCGCCGCCTCCCGCATCACCTCGGTGATCCCCGGGTCATTGACCAGCGCCGGGTAGCCAATCTGATACTCAAGCGTCAGCTCCGCGCCATACATCGCGCAGGTGGTCTCGAGCGTCCGCCGGATCTCGGCCTGCAGCTTCTCCCGCACATCGGCGTGGAACGACCGCACCGTGCCTTTCAGCTCCGCCGAGTCCGCAATCACGTTAAACGTGGTCCCAGCCTGGATCGACCCCACGCTGATGACTGCGGGCCGGGTCGGCTCGATCTTCCGCGAGACCACCGTTTGCAAATTAACCACCGCGTGGCTCGCCACCATGACCGCATCGATGGTCTTATGCGGTTCGGCCCCGTGGCCGCCCCGACCCTGGATGACCGCCCGGAACCCATCCGTATTTGCCATCATCGGGCCGGCTGCAATCCCGGCCTTGCCGGTGGGAATGTCCGAGATCAGGTGCAGGCCGATGCACGCATCCACATCAGCGAGAACGCCTGCGGCGATGAACTGCTGTGCGCCCCCCGGCGGCTTCTCCTCGGCCGGCTGGAAGAGCAGCTTGACCCGCCCCGGGAAATCCCGGTTCTGGGCCAAAAACCGTGCCAGCCCCAGCAAAATCGCCGTGTGCCCGTCGTGCCCACAGGCATGCATGACGCCAGACCGGGCACTCTTAAACGCAAATGTATTCAACTCAGTGATCGGTAGCGCATCAATATCCGCCCGCACCGCGACCGTGCGGCCCGGCCGGTTCCCATCGACCACGCCCACGAGTCCTGTCGGCGTCGGCCGGGTGAACGGAATCTCCAGCGCCTCCAACTGGCGCGCCAGCCATTGCGTGGTCTCGAACTCCTCGAAGCTCAACTCCGGATGCGTGTGCAGGTACCGGCGCCATTCGACCATCGCCGGCGCCCATGTACGCGCCGCTGCAGCCAACCGATTAATCATGCCTGACCCCTCCCATGATTTTCTCCCCTTAACTTTCAAGACCAGCCGCTGCACATCCTCCCATAGCAATCCTTCTCAGAGGCCCTGGAATCCTTGAGGTTGTTCAACACTTCAGGTAGAATAGGGATGGTGTGAAAGTCGTAGCACGACGCGGCCCGAAGAATGATCTACACCGAGAAGCAGGTGATCAGGTGAGTTCGCAACCGCTCGCCGCACAGAGCAGAACCCTGGACATCTTCGCCGCGATCGCGGACGACCTGCAAAAGGTGGAAGGTGCCATAGAGGATGCACTGGCAACGCGGGACGAAATGCTCGACGAGATCTCGACTTACTTGCTGCGCGCAGGTGGGAAGCGGATCCGGCCGGCTCTGCTCCTGCTGACCAGTCAGTTCCCCGGAGCCCGGATGCAACAGGTCATTCCCGTTGCAGCGGCCGTGGAGCTGATCCATATGGCGACCCTCGTCCATGATGACGTGGTTGATAAGGCCACGGTGCGCCGGGGCCGGCCCACGGTCAATGCCAAGTGGTCGAACCAGGTCTCTGTGCTCATAGGTGACTACCTGTTTGCCAAGTCCTTTGCTGTGCTGTCCCAGACCGGGAATACCCGTGTCGTAGGCATCATGGCGGATGTCGTGTATGAGATGAGCCGGGGCGAGCTCGCTCAGAGCGCCTCCTATTTTCAGACCGAGCAGACTGAGGCCGATTACTACCAGCGCATCGCACAAAAGACCGGGTACCTGCTGGCCGAATGCTGCCGCCTCGGCGCAATCGTCGGTGGGGCTGAGGAGTCGCAGGTGCAGGCGCTCTATAACTACGGGATGGGCGTCGGACTGAGCTTTCAGATCGCGGACGACCTGCTGGATTTCACCGGCAGCGCCGCCAAGGTCGGCAAGCCCGTCTGCGGCGACCTCAAGACCGGCATCCTCACGCTGCCAGTGGTTCACGCGCTCCAGCACTCCCCGCATGCGGCTGAATTGCGGGCCATGATCGCCACCCACAACATCTCTGATGCTGACATCGAGCGCGTCAAGGAGATCCTCGAGGCCGCACACTCCTTTACCTACGCCCGGGAGAAGGCCCAGATGCACCTGGCCCAGGCCGTGGCCGAACTGGACCACGTCCCCGAACTTGCCACTCGCAATGGGCTTCAAGTCTTGGCGGACTTCGTCATAAATCGTCAGTTTTAGAGAGTTCGGGGGAAGTCCACCCGCCTAGGAGGGTCGGCATGCGAAAGCCCAAAATTCCAGAAGCGGCGATTAAGCGGCTCCCTGTTTACCTGCGCGTCCTGGAGGCGACTGCGGCCAGCGAAGTCCACATCATCTCGTCTGCTGAACTGGCTGAGAAGACTGGGTTTTCGCCGGAGCAGATTCGCAAGGACCTGGCCTACTTTGGGGCCTTTGGCACTCGGGGTGTCGGGTATGACACAGTCCTGCTGAGCCGGCGAATCT
>DAHVXO010000365.1 GCA_027356675.1 Symbiobacteriaceae bacterium
GCTGGCCAGCGGCCGGAGCGTGCCGACGGGGAAGTTGCGGGATTCCAGCAGGGTGAGCAGTTCCTGGCCGACCGCACCGGTGGCGCCGACAATGGCGACGTTCTTCATGGTGATTCCTCGCATCCTTTCACGATGTGCGCCCCGGGCCGGCCACACCCAGTGGTCATTGACCCGGCGGCCCTAACAGTACTGGTTGGAGCTGGCGACCTTCCATTGCGGCCAGAATGGTGGGCACGAGGCAGGCCTCGATATCGGCGTCCACCGATGTGGGCTTGCCGGTCGGGTTATCCTGGCCGAAGGGGACGAAGTAGATGTTCCGGGCCATGAGCAAGGCACCGAGGTTCCGGGCGTTCATCCCCAGTGCGTCGTTGGTGGTGATCGCCAGCACGACGGGCCGGTGGTTGCGCATCTGCGCCTTGGCAGCCCTGGAGACCGGCGAATCGTTGATCGCATTCGCCAGTTTCGCCATCGTGTTGCCGGTACAGGGCATAACGATCAGGCAATCGAGGTGCACCTTGGGCCCGAACGGCTCCACCTCGGGAATCGAGGTGAGTGGATGCCGGCCCGTGATTCGCTCAATTTCCGTAATCCAGTGATCGGGGGTGCCGAAACGCGTCTCGGTCGTGGCTACGTTGTTTGAGATGATGGGCACGACCTCGGCACCCTCTGCCACCAGGACATCCAGTTGCTTGAGCGCGCGGGCCAAATTGCAGTGTGAGGCCGACAGGGCGACCCCCAGCCGGCGCCCCAGGAGTGATCCCTGGCTCACCAGTCCTCCTCCTCTCCGGGTTCGCCCATGAGATGTCGGAGGACCATGCCTGCGATGATCTTCCCAGCCGTGACCGGCGCCACGATGCCGGGCAGTCCGGGGGCCAGTTTGGCTGTGAGCCCCAGTTCTTCGGCCGCCTCGAAGTCCGTCCCGCCGGGGGCGGAGGCGACATCGATCACGACGGCGTGCCGGGGAGCGGCCTGAAGCACCTCCCTGGTCAAGACCGGGGCCGGAACTGTGTTGAATATGACATCCGTATTGGCCACGGCCTGCAGCAACCGGCTCCACCGGATGTGGCGGTAGCCGCCCGCCCAGGTGCGTGCCCGGTCCAGTTCGTCGCGCGCCACCACGGTGACATCGCTATGGAGTCCCCGCAGGAGCAGTGCCAGCGCCTTCCCGGTCCGCCCGAAGCCCAGCACCAGCGAGCGACTGCCGAACAGAGTAAAAGGCGTTGCCTCCATGGCCATCTGGATGGCCCCCTCGGCCGAGGGGATGGAGTTCCAGATGGCGAACTCGTCCGCCTCCCGGTATTCCACCAGAGCCAGTCCCGCCTCGCCGCAAAGCCCACGGATGTAGGGATTGCCAAGCCCGGTAAAGACGGTGGCACCCCGCTGCATACGCCGCAGACCATCCAGGTCCACCCGGCACTCCGGAGCGCCCTTTTGCGTAAAGACCCGGCCATCCCCGCTGAGCCCCTGGACCGGCAAAACCACAGCGCAAGCCCCGCTGAGGGCATCGACGGCGCTGCAGGTCCTTGCCTCGGCAACACGCTCTTCCGGCGGCATGCCGGCTACGCGCACGTCCAGACCCGCCCGCACGAAGAATCGCACCGCCTCCGCCATGCGGCGGTCACCACCCAGCACGGCTGCGGTCTTCCCCCGCGTGCTCACCCTTCCGTTCCCCCAATCCTCCCGAACCTCACCCCATTCTATGGGCAAAGGTTTGCGAGGGTGAGGCTGCGGGTCCGGCTACCGGGAGAACGCCACTTCCTCCAAATCGTATGCCACCCGGCGCTCGGCGAGGACCCATTTGCAGGTCATGAGCACGCCGGGGACATAGGCGTCTCGGGACGGTGCGTCGTGCCGGATAGTCAGGGTCTGACCCGGACCGCCGAAGATGACCTCCTGATGCGCCACGAGGCCGGGCAAGCGGACCGAGTGGACCGCCACGGGCGGTGCCGTCAGATCGCCGGCGGCCCGCTCCAGCCGTTCTTTGGTACGCAGGGCCGTCCCAGAGGGGGCGTCCAGCTTCGTGTTATGGTGCAGTTCGATGATCTCCACGTGCGGCAGGAACCGCCTGGCCTCCTCCGCAAAGCGCATCATGAGCATGATGCCCACCGAGTAATTGGCAATGAACGCCCCGCCCACCCCACGGTTCCGGCAGGCTTCACCGAGTTCGCGCAGCTCCTCAGGCGAAAGCCCGGTGGTGCCTACGACCGGTGCGATCCCCGCGGCCACGGCGGCGGGGATCGTTTTTCGTGCTGCAGCGGCGATTGTAAAATCGATGAGGAGATCAGCCGGTCTTCCGGCGGTAAGGAAGTCCTTGATGCTGGAGTGGACGACCACACCCGTTGGGCCGGTCTCGAGTCCAATCACTGTGCCAATGTCGTCACCAATCGATTCGGCGGCAACCGCGCCGACCAGGGCAAATGCCTGGTCGCGCGCGACTGCCCTCACCATTTCCCGGCCCACACGCCCTGTGGCGCCTGCCACCACGATCCGGATCGGCTGCATCCACTGCCACCTCGACTTCTGCTGAAATCCTTTTATCCTTTACCTAACTGACTCCCTGCCAAACGCGAAGCGGCCAGCGAAAGCTTGGAGCTTCGCCGGCCGCTCGAGTGCGGCAGCCGGACGGCCTGTCCGGCGATTGGTAATACCATAGCGAAGGCTCAGCCGCTTGTCAATAAGTTTCCCGCAAAGCCACGTGCACCGCGATATCTCCGTATTTGGTCTGCAGCGGAATCACCAGCCGTTTGATCGACAGGGTGGAGATGCTGGTCCCCCGGCCAACCACGACAGAAGGGGGCGCGATTTTGCACGGATAGCCCGCGCGCTCCAATTCGCCGCTGGCAAGACCCGTGATCACATTCCCAAGCTCAGCGACAGCGCTCTCAGCCAGGCTGTCGAAGATGGAAACCTGCTCCCCGGTCATCACCGATACCAGGCCCTTTGCGGTCCGTTCGGACATACCGTAAAGCACAAGGCCCTGGGCGCGGCCCACGACGCCAATAAGAACGGTCACCTCGTCGGAGACGAGCGGTGAATCCTGCAGAGTCACTGTGCCCTTCGTCACTTCGGCCTTGGTCTCCGTTTGCAGTACCTGAAAGGCCGATGTCACGAAGGGGTTCACAAATTCCGCTTTCACCTAGACTACCCATCCCTTCACATGCCAAGGTCGGACCTGGTTGCTGAAACAGGGTTAAACATGCAGATTCTACGTCGATTGCCAGAAGCCCTTCCGACTACTTTGCGGCTCGGTAGAAAAACGGCGATGCACTGGCAAATCCCATTTCGCGGGCCTTCAGCAAGCTTTCCGTGCCCCCCACGAAGAGGATGCCCCCGGGCCGCAGGGCCCGATGGAACCGGCGATATAGCTCATCCTTGGCCTCTTCCGTGAAATAAATCACGACGTTACGGCAGAGGATCAGGTCCAAGTCCAGGGGAAACGGGTCCGATAGCAGGTTCTGTCGTTCAAACTGTACCTGCGCTTTAATGACTGGTTTCACCGTAAACAGATCACCCTGTTGGGTGAAGTACCGTGCTCGCCGCGACGGCGAGACGCTCTTTATGTCCTTTTCGTTGTACGTGCCGGTGCGGGCGACCTTCAGAATCTCTTCGTCCAGGTCCGTGGCCAGGATCTGATGCCGCCCGATCGGGTCCATTTCGTCCAGGATCATGGCGACGGAGTATGGTTCGGAACCATTGGAACAGCCAGCGCTCCAAATCTTGAGGCGAGGATTGCGGCTCAGAAGCTCCGGCAGAACCGCCCGCTGCAGTTCATCGAATTTCTCTGGGTTACGCAGCCACTCCGAGACATTGATGGTCAGAAAGTCCTGGAACTCCTTGACCCGTGCTGGTGTAGTCGCCAGCAGTCTGGCGTAAGCTACAAGATCACTTGCGCCTGCACGGCGCGTAATCGTCTGCAGACGCCGTTCCATCTGAGTGCCCTTGTAGCAATCGAGATCAATTCCGGTCAGGTCCAATACAATCTTCCGAAAAACCGGATAGCCGGTGAGGTTCATACGGGACTTCTACCCCTCTCGGACCAACCTGACAATAGCCTCGGAAATCTCGTGGATGGGGAGCACCTGGTCAGCCGCCCCCATTTCGACCACGACTTTAGGCATCCCGTAGACCACGCAGGTGCTGGCATCTTCGGTGATGGTCTTCCCCCCCGCCCGCTTGAGATTGACCATGCCCTTGGCCCCGTCATATCCCATGCCGGTGAGGATGACCCCGATCATTCGGTTGCCCCAGATGGGCACCACCGCTTCGAACGTGCGGTCCACGGCCGGCCGCACGCCGTGCTGGGCCGGCTCCTGGTTCAGGTGCACCCGGCCCTCGTGATCAGCGACCATGTGGAACCCGCCTGGGGCGATCAGAACCCGACCGCCCACCACTCTGTCGCCCTCTTCGGCTTCCTTGACCGCGATTGTGGAGATCTCGTCGAGGCGATTGGCGAGGGACCGGGTAAACCCAGCGGGCATGTGCTGAACAACCAGTACGCCTGCAGGCAGATCTACGGGTAAGCGGGGGACAATCTGGTGGAGGGCTCCCGGCCCGCCCGTACTGCATCCAATCACGACCAGCCGGCGGGCCACTGGACCGCCGTCAATCTGTGCGTGGGCCACGGACGCCACGACCGGTGATAGCTCGACCTCCCGCCGGATGGAGGGCAAGTCTGCCACCACGCGCCGGTAGCGCGGGGTTGCGCTGGCCGCTGCCTTCACCTTGGCGACAAGTTCGTCCCGGGTGATGTGCATGTTCAGAGAGATGGACCCGGAGGGTTTTGCCACAAAATCGACGGCGCCCAGCGCCAGTGCGCGAACGGTTGCCTCGGCACCCCCACGCGTATGACTGGAGACCATCACCACCGGCGTGGGGCGGCGAGCCATGATCTCGCGCAGGGCTCCGTACCCATCCAGCTTTGGCATTTCGACGTCCATGGTCAGGACGTCCGGCTCCAGTGCCAGCGTCTTTTCGACGCCGTCCCTCCCATCGCGCGCCGTGCCGATGACGGTGAGCGCCGGGTCACTCTGGAGCAGGTCAGACAGGACTTTTCGCATGAAGGCCGAGTCGTCTACTACCAGCACGCGAACCTGACGCGTCATGACTTTCCCTGCCTGACTACCCGACAAACTTCTTGACGGTGGTCAGAATCTTGTCGGGCTCAAACGGCTTGACGACAAAGTCCTTGGCACCAGCCTTGATGGCCTCAATGACCATGGTCTGCTGCCCCAGGGCCGACACCATGACGATCTTGGCGTTGGGATCGATGCCCTTGATCTCGCGCGTGGCCGATATGCCATCCATGACAGGCATGGTAATATCCATCAGAACGAGATCGGGTTGAAAGCTCTGGTACTTACCGATGGCCTCCTGCCCGTTTTCGGCTTCGCCCACTTCGTAGCCGTTTTCGAGCAGCAGTTTGGCGCAGCGCATCCGCATGAACGCCGCATCATCTACCAGCAGAATCTTGGCCACATGGTTCCCTCCCGCTGTTATTCGCCTACAGCTCTCGCTCTCCCCGTCCAACCGTGCTCACCAGCAAGCGCCCGGACGCAACAAAGAGCTGCAATGTCCGACCATATGTCCCACCGGTGTCGTCTGCCGTCAGCGGGACTCCCTCTTTTTGCAGCGCCGCCCGCACCGCCTCGGCATTGCGCGCTCCGATATCCAACTTGCTCCCAGCACCCAAGACGTTCAGCATCCGGGCCCCTCCGGCCATCCGGGCGACGAGGCACTGGCGCACGGCGCCGGCCTTCACCAGTTCGCCCACAATCGCTGGCACAGCGGTGTCTGCGAACTTTCCCGGCAGTGCTTCCTGCCCGCGGCCCAACCGACTTTCGGGGAGCACCACGTGCACGAGGGCGCCCAGACTTGTGGTCCAGTCGTAGACGGCCAACCCGATGCACGACCCCAGTCCATAACAGACCAGGGTCTGCCGGTGGCTCTCGCCCACCTTCAGCTCGCCTAGCCCCACCGGCACCATTTCGGCACTCATTCAATCGCTTCCAATGCCGCCACCAGCTTCGCCATCGAATCCTGATCCGGCATGAGCAGGAAGTGGCCAGATACATCTTCATTGAATGTTGTCTCTATCATAAGTACCTCGTCTCCGCTCAGGTACAGCTCCGTCACCACGGATTGGAGAATCGCCCCGGCCATGTCCGTGACGACCACTGGGGTGGTTGGGATAATCCGCAGACCGGTGCGGTCGGAGAGCGCATTGAGGAAGGACGTGCCGCAGACATTGCCGGTTTCGGCCAACGCAGAGACGCTGATGTCATCCAGGACGGTTGTGGTCCCGGGCGGTTGCTCAAGCAACATGTCCACCACCTGCAGCCCACCAATCTGGTCAAAGAGTAGCATGAGGTGGCCGGAGAGATCCCCGCCAATGCCGAGGTAGACCGCGACTACCACGGACGCGGGGCCATCAGCGATGGAGGGCACCGCGATGAGCGGCACGAACTGGAGCCGTGGATCGCGCAGGTGCATGCCGCCGGTGGTCATGGCAGAGAGCGCCCGCGAACTGTCGGCGAGGCCCTGCTCCACAATCGCGTAAAGTACTTTATATTCGTCTGGCTGGAGAATCATTCCTTCCTGGTCTCCCTCCTAGCTGTTGAACGCCTCGGCGCGGTTCAATTCAGCCTGGACCGTATTGATCAGGCTCGAAATATCCAGGATGATCGCCACGTCCCCATCGCCCATGATGGTCGCACCCGAGACACCCGGAACGTCACCGATGAACTTACCGAGGGGCTTGATCACAACCTCGCTCTCGCCGATCAGGTTGTCGACCACCAGCCCGATCTGCCTGCCCGTAACGGAGACGATCACCACGAAGATCTCCTCTGGCTCGGCGTAGCCCTCGGGCCGCTCCATCTGGAAGGCGTCCAACAGGCGCACCAGAGGGATGACCTCGCCACGCTTGACGATGACCGAACGCTGGCGAATCGTCTGGATCTGGGTGAGTGGCAAGCGGTCGGTCTCGACCACGGACCCCAACGGGATGCAATAGGTCGTACCCATGACCTCCACCTGCAGTGACCGGATGATCGCGAGGGTAAGCGGGAGCTTGACCCGGAATTCAGTGCCCTTGCCGACTTCGGACTTGATCTCCACAGAGCCGTTCAGCTTTTCGATGTTCTTGTGCACCACATCGAGGCCGACGCCACGCCCGGAGATGTCGCTGACCCGCTCTGCGGTGGAGAACCCAGGCGCCCAGATCAGGTTGATGACCTCCAGGTCCGTCATCCGGCGGGCGACCTCTGCCGTCATGAGTCCCTTGCGCACGGCGCTCGCTCGCACCAGGGCTGGGTTGACGCCACGCCCATCGTCGCGCACCGAGATGATGATGTGGTTCTCCTCGTGGAAGGCCTCCAGGATCACGACGCCCCTGGCAGACTTGCCTGCAATGACCCGGTCTGCGGGCGGCTCCACACCATGGTCCACGGCGTTGCGGATCAGATGCATCAGGGGATCGCCGATCTCTTCAATCACTGAACGGTCGAGTTCGGTCTCCTCGCCTCGCACAACGAACTCGATCTCCTTACCAGCCTTTTGGGCGGTATCCCGCACCATGCGCGGGAACTTCTTGAACAGGTTTTCCACCGGGAGCATGCGGGCCCGCTGGATCTCGTCCTGCAGGTCGCTGGTCATGCGGCCGATGTGCGCCAACGCGCTGGACATCACCTGGATCAGGTCATCGCCATCCAGGCGGGTCTCGACCTGGGTCAGGACCTGCATCAGCCGCGTGCGGTCGATAACCAACTCGCCAACAAGGCTCATCAGGTTATCCAGCACCTCGACATCGACACGCACGGTTCGGGTGGAGTTGCGGCCGGCTGCCCTGCTTGCAGCGACGGCGGTCGCATCGCGCTCGGTGGCCGAAGCGGTAGCGGGGTGCGCCTCGGCGAGCGCAGCCGCGGCTGCCTGGGGCTGAGAGGGGGCCGTCCCCTGGGCAGGCAGCAGGGCAAGCTCCGTCACCTGCAATTCAGGGATTCCCTCCAGGACGTCGCTAACCTGTGCCAGCGTCTGGCCAGTCACGAAGACCAGCTTCAGCTCCTCGCCCACCTTATCCTCTTCCACATCCTCTTGCGTGGGCCAGGAACGGACCAGTTCGCCCACATCCCCGATGGCCATAATCGCCTGAAATGCCCGCACAGCGGGCATGGGTGCATTTTTGTCCAGAACCAGCTGCGCCCACATGGCAATCAGACCCCGCCCGATCCCCTCCTGCACGCGGTTCTCCTCCATGGGGCTAAGGACCGGAAGGCCGGCGGACGGTGCGGCACGGACCTGGGCTCTGGCTAGCTGTCCAGGGCTCTGGACGGCGGCTCTGGCAACCGTGCTGCGGGCATCGTCGATCGCGGCCAGGCGAGCGAGGATGGCCTCGGTTGTCAC
>DAHVXO010000002.1 GCA_027356675.1 Symbiobacteriaceae bacterium
CGGGCTGAGATGCAACGGCTCCCCGTACCGGTCCACTACCCGTCGCACGACCGCCTGCTCCAGCAGGTTCTGGCGCAGCAGCGCAGCGGGGCACCGCACCGAGCTGCCGCCGCGATGCCCCGCGCACCCGTAGTACTGCACCACCCGTCCGGTCCGCGCTACACCGGTGACGCTTCCCCCGCACTGTCCGCACCGCAGCAGCCCTGTGAGCAGGAACCGGCTGCGCCCTGCGGCCGGGCGGCGTCTCCGCGCCGGTCGCCGCGCTGCCCGCAGCGCGGCGACCTGGTCCCATACCGCCGCCGACACGATCGGTGGCACCAGATCCACCTCAACCAGGCGGTCGGACGGTCGGGGGCGCCGGGGTCGTCGCCCATAGATCAGCCGGCCTTTGTAAATCGGGTTAGCCAGCATTCGGCTCACGGCCCCGGCCGTCCACGGCCCGCTGCGCTCGGGCGGGATGAACCCTTGGGCATTCAGCGTCTGTGCTACCTCCGCGAGACTGCGGCCCCTGGCATACAGTTCGAACGCCGTCCGCACTGCCAGCGCCCCCGCCGCCGCCACGCGGAAGATCCCGGGCGTATCGCCACGTTCATATCCCAGTGGATAGGGCATGCCCGGGTTGCGGCCCTTCTGGGCGTTTTTGTGCTTGCCGCTAAAGGTCCGGGCGGCGATGGTGGAGCGCTCGAAGTCGGCAAAGGTGGAGAGCAGCGTGAAGAGCAGACGTCCTGTATCTGAGGTGGTGTCTACCGGCTCCGTGGCGCTGCGCAGACAGCAGTGGCCTTCCCACTCGGTCAGCACCAGCGACACCATGTCGGGGATGTTCCGGGACAGGCGGTCAACCTTGTAGACCACCACACACTGGACGTCCCCTGCTGTCACCCGGGCGCGCAGCCGGGTCAACGCGGGACGATCCAGCGTGGCGCCCGACCAGCCGTCATCGACATAGAGCAGCCGCGCGTCAAACTCCCATCCCTGAGAGAGCACGTAGTGCCGGCAGGATTCGCGCTGGATTTCAAGTGTGTGCCCCTGGCCCTGGTCATCGGTCGACCAGCGAATGTAGACTGCCACTGCAGCGGGGTTGGTCGGAGTGATGGGAGGCAACCATTCCCCTCCTCTGGCACAATCCCTTGCAGGTCATCTGCCAAGAGCCACAAAAGATTTACCGTATTTCAGGCGCCGATAGAACAGGAATTCCCGTCGGTCCCAGCTCGCTCACGGCGAACAAGGTCTTTGACCTGAAGCTGAAGGTCAAGACAGGGTCACGGTGTCGTTCCCCACGCAGGGTTGGATGACCCAGCCGATTTTGCTCAGCGCCCTGGGCGCCCTGGCTTTCCTCTATCGCTATGGCTGGCTGGCCTCCTTCCAGGTCTCGTCCCGGCCTCGCGAGGCGGCCGCCTTTGGGCTGTTGCCCGCCTTCGCCGGCGGTTGGGCGCAACGGGCGGCGCAGCCGGGATGGTAGCCGCTCGTCCGATCTGACAAACCTACCACGGCAACGTCCGCAGGCGTGAGGCAACGGCCTGTGTGTTTTGTGCCCTGCGCATTGAGATGCTCAAGTGTGACGAGAAGTTCTTGTATGGACTGCTCACGCTGAGTCAGGAGCAGAATATTAAGACTTCCAGGTTCGCGATGATCTACGCTGACGAGTGCATTCCCACCCTGCTCATTACATAGGGGTCAGGGGGGTGACGTCTATGATCCGCCCAGACGCCGTGTCAGTCTATGTGCGCTGGTCCACCGAGGAGCAGGGGGAGGGGACCACCCTCCAGGAGCAGTTGGAGCGCTGCAAGAGCTACGTGGTATCCCAGGGCTGGGCGGTAAACGAGAGACTCATCTTCATCGATGACGGGTACTCGGGGGCGACGCTTCACCGACCGGCCTTGACTGCCCTGCGGGAGCTGATCCGGGCGGGCCAGGTCGATTGCGTGGTCAGCCTGAAGATCGACCGCCTCTCCCGCTCCCTGGTGGATTGCGTCGAGCTCGTGCTTCGGGAGTGGGCGGGTACCTGCCACTACAAGAGCGTTTCACAGCCGATCAACACCACCGATGAACTCAGCCGGGTCTTTTTCGCGATCCTGGCCGGGTTCGCTGAGTATGAGCGGGCGCTGATCCGCGAGCGGACTTTCTCCGGCCTGCTGCGCCGGGTGCGGGAGGGGAGCATCTGGGGGGCGGGCAAGGCGCCCTACGGCTACGCCCGCGTCGGGAAAGGCCGCCTGGCGGTAAGCGAGACGGAGGCCGCCGTCGTCCGGCTGATCTTCCAACTGGCCGGGGCCAGCGGGCTTGGGCCGTCGGCCATCGCGGCCCGGCTGAACGGAGAGGGGATTCCCGGCCCTGGCGGCAAGGGTTGGTGGGCACCGACCGTGCGTAACCTCCTGGACAACCGCATCTATGCTGGGTATCCGGACTACGGCCGGCGCTACGTGGATCACGGTCCGAGCGCCCAGGCCGGGCGGCGGGTTTTGCGGTGGCGAGCGGAGCCGCTGGTGGCGGCGACGGCGGCCGTTCCGGCGCTGGTCATCGTTTCCGAGGCTGTGTTTGCGGTAGCCCAGGCGCGATCCGAGCGCACACACGGTTTCCCACCTCCCCGCTCATCCCCCCACCTGCTCACCGGCATCGCCCGCTGCCGCTGCGGCGGCCCGCTCATCACAGGGTACGATGCCCGCGCCCGCCGCTTCTACTATTGCCAGCGCCGTGACCGCTCCCGAGGCGGGGGCACGTGCACCGCCGGTGGCGGATTCCTCTACGCGGACCAGGTGGAGCCCATCGTCACCGCGGAGCTGGTGGGACGGACCCTGGACCGGGAGGCCCTCGTGGACCTGGCGGGCCGGCACTGGGCGCAGGAGCGGTCAGACGCAACCGCGGCGTCTCAGACCCGCCGGCGTCTTCTCACTGGCCTGGGTGCCCGAGAGCGGCGCCTGGCGGTGGACCGCACCCGCATCCTCCGCCGGGCGCGCCGGGGGGAGATCGCCCTGGAGGAGCAGCGTGCCTTCGAGCGGGACCTGGAGGCAGAGGCGCGCCAGATTGCGGACCAGCGGGCTGCGCTCACCGGTTCCGTCTCCCTGCCCGGTACGCCGGACCCAGACCTGTTCCGCACCTGGTGCAAGCAGACCGATCCCTGGGCGGCCGTCCCACCCTCAGTCCAGCGGGAGGTGCTTGCCCATATGGTCGAGCACCTGGTGCTGTATAAGCCCAAGGGTCGGGGTCAATTGCCTGAACTGGACATCCACTGGCGCACCTGATATCGCCGGCTTATCGGACAGCACGGCTTCATCCAGCATCGGCGGCGCACCAGGTGTTGACCAGAGTCGGACTGTCCTGGTACCGTGGAGAGAGCAACGTCCCGGTAGCGAATCATGCAAGTAGTTCGAAGGCCACGGGTCAGGACTTCGCCCCATTCTCCGAGCATCTGCTGATCCGCCGATAGTCGCAGCGGCACCGGGGAACCCCCCGGCGCCGCTTTTAGTACGCCAGTCACGCACACTTGAGCCAGGGAATCTCGCCACCCACACCGCTGAGGACTTGCTCGGTCCGGACGTCGACCACGACGCCCCAACACATCAAGACCCGCTGGCCGCCAAATTGCGTGGAAGCCCGTGTGGAGACCGCATAGACCGGACCGGGATACCCCTCCAGCTTTGCGAACCGTTGGCGGGTCAGAACCTCGACGTCGTCATAGCCCATCCGTTCGATTAGCCAGGTCCGGGCGATGGCGGCGGCGTGGGGACCGGAGAGTCCGGCCCCTTGCCGCATGACCCAACCGCCGACACCACCGAGCAGCCCTGCGATCAGGATCAGGTTCACGGCCGTCAACCGCATGGGGTGACCCCCTCCCATCCCGGCCGCTAATCTACGGTGAGCCTGCCGGATACATCCATATTACCATAAAATAGTCACAATACCAACAGATTGTAAGCGTGATTTTATGGACTTGTTGCACGCGATTGGTCTTGATCGGCCAGGAACTGTTTGATCAGGCCGCGCGACCACGCGTCCTGCGCCCGGCGGCGAGCCGCCTCGCTCGGTCCGGCCGTTGGGTGATGCCGGACAACCGGCGCCTGACCCGCCTGCTGTGGCTTCGGCACAGCATCACCTCCATCGCCCGCATGTGCCCCAGTCTATGCCACGGCCCGCCGGTGATGCCGGCGGGCCGTGAATGCGCGCGGGCGGAATGCACGCCGACGAGGTTATCGTCAGCCACACCAACGAGAATGAGTTCAACAGCTTCGTCAACAACCGGAAGAACGAGGCGCTAAAGGACCGTATAATCCTGGTGAAGGTTCCCTACAACCTGCGCGTCTCCGATGAGATCCGTATTCATGAGAAGCTACTGGGCGAATCGGGACTCAAAGGCGTCCACATTGCGCCGCATACGCTCCGAATCGCCTCGATTTTCGCGATTCTGACCCGTCTGGAACCCTCCAAGAAGTCGGGCCTCAGTCTGATCAAGAAAATGAAGTTGTACGATGGCCAATCCGTTGAAGGCTTCTCAAGCAAGGACCTCAAGGAACTCCAGGAAGAGGCCCAGCGCGAGGGAATGATGGGCATCTCGCCCCGTTACATCATCAACCGGCTCTCCAGCGCCCTTGTCAGGGACGGTGTCACCTGCATCAACCCCCTGGATGCCCTGCGGGCGCTTAAGGATGGGTTCGAGCAGCACACGGGGATCGCCCGGGAGGAGCGGGAGGCCTACCTCAACTTCATCTACGAAGCGCGCAAGGAGTTCGATGAACTGGCCAAGAGTGAGATCCAGCGGGCGTTCATCTACTCGTTTGAAGACACCGCCCGGACGGTTTTCAACAATTACCTCGACAACGTTGAGTCATATGTCAACAAGCAGAAACTGGTCGATCCGATCACCGAGGAGGAAGTGGACCCGGACGAGAAGCTGATGCGCTCCATCGAGGAGCAGATTGGCGTGACCGACAACGCCAAGAAGGCCTTTCGGGAGGAGGTCATGATCCGCATCTCTTCCCTGGCCCGCAGAGGGCAGAAGTTCGAGTACACTTCCCATGACCGTCTGCGTGAGGCCATCGAAAAAAAGCTCTTCGCGGACCTAAAGAATGTGGTCAAGATCACGACATCTACAAAGACGCCGGATCCAGAGCAACAGAAGCGAATCAACGAGGTCGTGCGCCGGCTGGTGGAAGGCCACGGCTACTGCGATTGTTGCGCGAACGAACTCCTCCGTTACGTTGGCACACTCCTGAGCCGATGATAACCACGACCGCATGCCCGCCGATCTATGCGCATCGGCGGGCATTTGCGGCTATGCACCCCACCGGGTAATCCCCCTGCAGCATCTGTACACAAATTCGTGCACATTTTCCCGCGACATTGCAGGGCCGGGCCTGTCGAATCGCCAATATTATTTTCAGAGTAGAACTCTTTGAAGGTCTTACCAAATGGTGGTGTTTACGCGATGGACAAGGATTGGCGGAAACTCTCTCTGGCCGACTTCTATGATGTTCCGGACGTCGACCTTTTTGGGCGGGCGGAAAAGTTTAGCGCGTGGGTCGGTACGAGGCGGGAGAACGAGCATCTCAGCTATCGCCGCATCTCCACGAGCGGCAGCGCCCCTGTGATGCGGGTCGTTGACCCGTACTCCGGCGAGGAGCGGGAGATGATCTACCTCGGCTCCAATGACTATCTGAACCTCACCCGCCATCCTCGCACCATCGCTGCAGGCCGAGCCGCACTCGACAAGTACGGCGCCGGCGCCGGCAGCGTCCCGCTGCTGGGCGGCACGCTGGACCTGCACGTTGAACTGGAGGAGACCCTTGCCCGCTTCAAGGGCTGCGAATCGGCGATTATCTTCACGTCCGGGTTCGGTTCGAACAGCGGGGCGTTGATGGCGATGCTAGGGCAGCACGATTGCGCAATTCTGGACCTGTACGTTCACGCCAGCATCGTAGATGGCTGCAAGAACGCCAAGACCGAATTCTTCCGGCACAATGATATGCGGTCGCTGGAACGGGTCCTGGTGCAGACCCATGGCAAATACCGGACCCGGTTGGTGATTGTCGACGGCGTCTACTCGATGGATGGCGACATCGCTCCGCTTGATAAAATCTGCGAACTGGCGCATGCCCACGGCGCCTATGTCATGGTCGACGAGGCTCATGCCACGGGTGTCATCGGCGATCATGGGCGCGGGACACCGGAGCACTTTCACATTGAGGGCAAGGTCGACATCGTGGCAGGCACCATGAGCAAGGCGCTGGGCGGGGTGGGCGGATTCATCGCAGCCCGGACCGAACTGATTGAGTTGCTCCACTACTTCTCGCGCTCGTACATGTTCTCCACCGCCATGCCCCCACAGGTGGCGGGGTCCGTGCTGGAGGGGCTGCGCGTCATCGAGGACGAGCCGGAACTCCGGGAGCGGTTGTGGGCAAACATCCGCCACTTCCGCGCCGGCGTAAAGACACTGGGCTTCAACACTGGTAATGCGGAGACTGCCATCTTCCCCCTCATCATCGGTGATGATTGGAAGGTCGATGAGATCTGCCGGCGGATGCAGCAAGCCAACATCTATGTCAACCCGGTGCTCTATCCCGCTGTCTCCAAGCGGCTGTCCCGGTTGCGCATCAGTCTGATGGCGACCCACACCCGGGAGCATTTGGATTACACGCTAAATGTCTTGGAGGATTTGGGTCGGGAGTTCGGGGTGATAGGCGGCGGGCGGAATGCAGCCGCAGTGGCCGGTTCATAAGGGCGAGGGAGGCCGTCTTCTGCGGAGGCGGCTTTTCTTGCGCAGGATCTGGTCAGATTGAAAGGATGACCCCCAGGTCTTGCGTAAGCGTCAAATCTAGCCCACCTATCAATCAGCGATCAGGCCTGAGACAATCCTCCTGAGGATAACGAAGGGGGATTTCTCATGACGTCGGAAGAGCGTCAGTCTCTTTGGGCTACGCGCATCAGTGATTACCGGGCCAGTGGTGAACGAGCGGCCGCCTGGTGCGAGCGCCACCAGGTGACACGCGATCAGCTGTGGTATTGGATGCGGAAGCTGAAGCAGACGCCGAACCAGGGGCCGGTCGGACAGCCGCAGTGGACGCGCCTTGGACTGGCGGAGCCGGCGGACTCGGATGCGGGTACGTCGATTCTGGTTCGGGTCGGAGCAGCAGCGATCGAGGTGCGGGTGCTGCAGAGCCTATGCTGAGCGAAGTACCAGCGCACCACGTCTACCTGGCGTGCGGCCACACCGATATGCGCAAATCCATCGACAGTCTGGCGGTATTGGTGAAGTCGGAGTTCGCCCTCGATCCCTTTTCGCCAGCCCTCTTCGTCTTCTGCAACCGCCAGCGGGACCGGCTGAAGATCTTATTCTGGGACCGAAACGGCTTCTGGCTCTACTTCCGCCGCCTGGAGCGAGGGCGGTTTCAGTGGCCGACGGACGCCAGCACGGCCACCCTCCGAGTCACGCGGCGGGAGCTGCGCTGGCTACTCGATGGGCTGTCGCTGCAACAGCATCAGGCCCACCCGCCGGTGGAGGCCCGTACAATCATTTGAAGATCTGTAACGGATTATGAAGATGGGGCAGGAGAAACCCGGTCGGCCCGCGAATACCCGAGGTATGGAAAAACTCGTCACACCGCCAGATTCGGCAAGCGCATCGCTTCAGGATCGACTGCTCCAGCTGGAGCAGCAGAATAGTCAGCTGGCGCAGCAGAATGCGGAGCTGGCAGCCCGTCTTAAGTGGTATGAAGAGCAGCTCCGCCTGAGCCTGCAGAAGAAATACGGCGCTTCCAGCGAGCGGACGCATCCCGGCCAGCTCCAGTTGGAGCTGTTCAATGAGGCGGAGGCGGTGGCTGACCCGCGTCGGGAAGAGCCGTCCCTGGAGACCATCACGTACCGGCGCCAGAAGGGGCGGAAGCGGCGGGAGGACGTGCTGGCGGGTCTGCCGGAAGAAGTGATTGTGTATGACCTTCCCGAAGCGGAGCAGGTCTGTCCATGCTGCGGCGAGGCCCTGCATCACATGAGCGACGAAGTGCGGGAGGAGCTGAAGCTCATCCCGGCTCAGGCCAAAGCGGTCAAGCACGTGCGCCGTGTATATGCCTGCCGCCAATGTGAGCGGGAAGGAACGGAGACACCGATCATCACAGCCCCGATGCCGGCCCCGGCAGCGCCGGGCAGCCTGGCTTCGCCATCGGCACTGGCGCACATCATGACGCAGAAGTATGTCGATGCGCTGCCGCTGTACCGGCAGGAGCAGCAGCTGGCCCGCCTGGGGCTCGACCTGTCGCGGCAGACAATGGCCAACTGGATGCTGAACGCCAGCGAGCAGTGGCTTCAGCCCCTCTACGACCGACTGCACATGCACCTGCTGACCCGCAGGGTGCTGCACGCCGATGAGACCACCCTGCAGGTCCTGCAGGAGCCGGGACGCCCGGCGCAGACCGAATCCTACCTGTGGCTGTACCGCACGGGACGGGACGGTCCGGCGATCGTTCTGTATGACTACCAGATGACACGCGGGGGTGAGCATCCAGCAAAGTTCTTGGCGGGCTATCAGGGGTACCTGCAGGTGGACGGCTATGCGGGCTACCACCGGATCGCAGGCGCCACGCTGGTGGGCTGCTGGGCGCACGCCCGCCGCAAATTCGACGAGGCGCTCAAGGTGCTGCCGGCTGGCCAGCGGGCAGGCGCTGCGGCGCAGACCGGGCTGACCTTCTGCAACCAGCTGTTCGCCATCGAGCGCAGCATCCCGCAGAAGGCGCCGCCCGAAGAGCGGCTGCAGGTCCGCACCGAGAAGAGTCGCCCTGTGGCGGACTCCTTTTTGGCGTGGCTTCGCGCCATGGAGCCGCAGGTACTGCCCAAGAGCATGCTCGGCCAGGCCGTCGCCTACTGCCTGAACCAGTGGGCGAAGCTCATCGTCTTCCTGCAGGACGGGCGGCTGGAACTGGACAACAACCGCAGTGAGCGGTCGATCAAGCCCGTGGTGATCGGGCGTAAGAACTGGCTGTTCGCCAACACGCCCCGCGGGGCCAGGGCCAGCGCCACGATTTACAGCATCATCGAAACGGCCAAGGCAAATGGCCTGAATCCGTTCGCTTATCTCACCTGGCTGTTCGAAGAGCTGCCGCAGCTGGGAACGAAGCCGAAGCTTGAGGCGCTGGATCGGATGCTCCCGTGGTCGGAGTCGCTTCCCCAAACCTGCCGCCACCGCACCCGTTCGTAGTATACGATTTGGTCCCCATCGTAGTCACGGTGGGGGCTTTTTGACGCTTACGAAGGAAACCATTTGTTTGTGTAGAATACAAACAAATAGAAAGGAGGGGTGCATGTGCGAGTCGGAGCGACAGCCACGGCGGCGCTGCGCCAGGTGAACAAGACGCTCGCCCTGGAGGTCATCCGCGAAAAGGGAGTCGTGTCCAGGGCTGAGCTATCACGTCTGCTCGGCCTTACACGATCAACCATGTCCCTCATCATCGAGAACATGGTGGCAGAAGGGCTTGTGCGCCCTTGTGGAATCGGGGAGAACACCACCGGTCGAAAGCCCATGCTCTACGAGTGCGATCCGACAGCTGGGTACGTGCTGGGCCTGGACATCGGCGGTACGAATATCAAGTGCCACCTGTCCAACTTGGTCGGCCAGTGCCTGTACAGTGAGCACTGGGAGACCTTTCAGGTACCCACCAGCGCCGAGTTCATGCAGCAGATGGTTGCGGCCATTCGCCAGATGATCCGACGGGCTGGTCTGGAGCAGTCCGGTCTGAAGGCAATGGGCGTGGCCTCGCCGGGCGTTGTCGATCCCGAGAGGGGGATCGTGTTGGGCGCCTCGCCCAACCTGCCGGAGTGGAATGGCCTTCACCTGGGCGAGATTCTGGCTGCTGAGTTCAAGGTGCCCGTTCGGGTCGAAAACGACGTCAACTCGGCCCTGATTGGTGAGCACGTGTTCGGGGTCGGCCGAGGCCGCAAGGACCTGGCCCTCATCGCCATCAGCACCGGCATTGGCGGTGCCTTGATGTTGGGCGGCGAGATTCACCGGGGAGCGACCTTCGGCGCCGGCGAGATTGGGTACTGGCTGACCGATACCAGTCAGATCGACCGGGACTGGAAACCCAAGGGCGCTCTGGAGTCGACCTGTTCGGCCACCGCCATCGCAGGGCGGGGATCCGAACTGCTGGGGCGGCCGGCGACGGCCAAGGATGTCTTCGACGCTGCCCGACAGGGCAACAGCGCCGCGCAGGAACTGGTCCGGGAGATTGGACGGCAGTTGGGTATGGTGGCCAGCAACCTGACGAGCCTGCTGGACATGGACATGATCATTCTCGGCGGCGGCGTGATGCTCTCTGGTGACCTGCTTCTGCCGATCGTGCGTGAGGTTGTGGAGCGCCACGCCATTCGGGCGCCGGAGATTACCACTTCCGGCCTGGCCGACGAGGCCGGAGTCCTGGGGGCTGTACACCTGGCGCTGGGTTCGGCCCTGCCTGAAGCGCGACTGTATCTCGGGGGAAAGTGGCAATGAGTGAAGATCACCGGCTCCTGACGGTTCCGGATGAACTGAGCGAGCCGGAGACGTACGCCCTCACAGGTAACGAACACGTCTCACTGCCAGTGATCAGCCGGCGAACCGGCGCACTGCTCCGTGCCAACGTGCTGCACATGGGCTGCAAGGGGCTCGTGGAGTTTAACGGCGAGCCGCTTGCCCGTCCTTACCTGGCCAAGGGCGGCACGCCAGTTGCGTTGGTCATCGAAAGCATCGACTATCGGGGGCATTTCATGCCCCGCTTCCACGGCAAGGCGCAGCAGTTGAACGTGACCACCAGCTACTTCGCCCCACCCGGCTACAAGGGTTTCGTCGCCCTCCTCAGCGTGACCAACCCGGAACCGACCGAGCACTGCGTAACCGCCGGCATCACCGGCAGCGTGGACTCGGTGACGGAGATGATCTTCTCCCGGCGCCAGGTTGAAGGGAAGCATCGGTTCTACTACAACAAGTGGAGCCGGGCGGTGGTATTCGAGGCCAACACCGGCCTGC
>DAHVXO010000356.1 GCA_027356675.1 Symbiobacteriaceae bacterium
CTCTTCGTCAAGGTGGATGACCCCAGCGGCAACGTCGTGGGCATCTGGATAAACACCGATCTGCAGCGCGAGATTCAAGTCCTGGGCGACTACACGGCTGCAGGCCTCGCCTGACCGGAAAAAGCCGTGGCTAACGTAAGCGCCCGCAGGCGGCCTGTCCGGCCGAGGGCGCTCCAGACCTATAGGAGGGACCGGCCGTGACTCTGCCATGGGAAAGCTTTGGGTGGACGCTCATCTTCGCGTTTGCTGGTTTTCTGCTCATGTTCGTCGGGCTCGTTGTCTTTGATATCCTGGTCCCCTTCAAGCTGTTCGCAGAGGTGGAAGCGGGGAACGAGGCGGTGGCCTGGTTAGTGGCCGGCTTCCTGATCTCCACCGGACTGATTCTGTCTGATGCGTTCCGTCACAACGTCGGACTGGTCCAAGGTGTGGCGTACGCCGTGCTGGGCATCTTGCTCAACTATTTGGGGTACTTCCTCTGGGAGTGGGCAACGCCCAGGTGGAGCTTGAACCAGGCCATGCAAAAGGGTACCCGGTCGGCCGGTGTCATCCTGTTCGGCATCGCCATTGCGATCG
Organism: Symbiobacteriaceae bacterium; assembly: GCA_027356675.1. The sequence goes on from DAHVXO010000356.1 coordinate 574, forward strand.
GCCTCGTCGTGATCGGATCCTTTAGTTAGCAGGGCAAAAGCAGGTACCTGTGAAGGTCGGGGCGAATTGTAGCCCCGGCCTTTTCGCATGGTAACTGCGAGGTGGATCCCTTGTTTGAACGGAGCACGAAGACCTGGTCGATTCCCTGCGGGCCTGCCACGCTCGAGTTGGGGCGGCGCACATGCATCATGGGAATCCTCAACGTAACCCCTGATTCTTTCTCCGACGGTGGGCGTTATGCCGCGATCGACCCGGCCATCGAGCGGGCACTGGAGATGCGGGCAGAAGGGGCGGACATTCTGGACGTTGGCGGCGAATCCACTCGGCCGGGGAGCCAAGCGGTGGACGCTGACGAAGAGCTCAGGCGTATCATTCCGGTGATTCGCGGCATTCGGGCGGCCGCACCGGACGCGATCATCTCCATTGACACGTATAAGGCGGTAGTCGCCGAGGCTGCGCTACAGGCGGGGGCCAACCTGATCAACGACGTGTGGGGGCTGTTAAAGGACCCGGAGATTGCCGGGGTGGCAGCGAAGTATCAGGCGCCCACGGTGGTCATGCATAATCAGGAAGGTACCCGCTACCGGGAGCTGATACACGACATTATCGCATCGCTGCGCCGGTCCATCCGGCTGGCTGCTGCTGCCGGGCTGCCACCGGACCTGCTGATGATCGACCCCGGAATCGGGTTTGGCAAGACCGTGACTCAGAACCTGGAGGTGCTCCGGGATCTCAACGAACTGAGCGTCCTCGGGCGACCCGTGCTGCTAGGCACGAGCCGCAAGAGCACCATCGGCAAGGTGTTGGGCGGGCTCCCCGTGGAGGAGCGGCTAGAAGGTACGGCGGCCACCGTGGCCCTGGGCATCGCTGCCGGGGCCGACATCGTACGGGTGCACGATGTGAAGTATATGAAGCGTGTTGCACTGATGACTGACGCCATCGTGCGGCCGGGGCGCGGTGGATTTGTCTCGGACTGAGCAAATGGGGGGTCGTAGCAGTCGTGGCTGACCGCATCATACTGGCGGGAATGCGGTTCTTCGGGAAACATGGCGTATTGGCGGAGGAGACCAGGCTGGGCCAGGCCTTTCATGTGGACTTGGAGATGTATCTGGACTTGAGTCCAGCCGGTCAGAACGATGATCTTAGTCGCACGGTGGATTACGGTAGGGTTTACACTACTGTCAGAGCCATTGTGGAAGGACCGCCGTTTAAGCTACTAGAAGCGGTGGCTGAGCGCATCGCCGCAGCGACTTTGAAGGACCACCCGGTGCAGGAGGTCGTGGTCCGGGTCCACAAGCCCGGCGCTCCATTGCCGGGCCCGTTCGACTCTGTGACCGTCGAAATCCGGCGAAAGGGAACGCAATGACTCGCACTTACTTATCGCTGGGTTCGAATCTGGGTGATCGTCTCGGGCTGCTGGTAGACGCGGCTCGTCGCCTCAACGTCGGGAACACCCGAGTACTTCGCTGCAGTTCGGTCTATGAGACTGCGCCGCAGGGGCTGACTGACCAGCCCAGTTTTCTTAATCTGGTGGTGGAAGCGACTACGGACCTCGCGCCCAGGGCCCTGCTAGAGCACGTGCGTGCCATCGAGCAGGACCTGGGCCGTCTCCGGCTCGTGCGCTGGGGCCCGCGCACGGTAGACATCGACATTCTGCTGTTTGGCGAATGGGTCTCAGCGGACCCGGACCTGACCGTGCCGCACCCGCGGCTGGCGGAGCGGGCCTTCGTTCTGGTACCCCTGCTGGAACTGCGTCCCGATCTGTCGCTGCCCGGACCCGCTGGCCTGCCCCTGTCGCGCTGCCTGTCAAGTTTAGCTGACCAGGGCGTCCGGCCATTCTGTGACGCCGCCTCTTTCACCGAGCGTCTATGCGAGGTAGAATAAGGCGGGTATTTCGGGTAAGGAGGTAGTCGATTTGTCTACGCGATATTTGGCCAACTTCGATGTGGCTAAGCTGCCGCAGGTTTCATGTGATGTGCTTGTTATCGGCACCGGGATCGCTGGCCTCTATACGGCTTTGAAGGTCCGGGACATCGGACGCGTAGTCGTATTGACCAAGCGTAAGCTAGAAGAATCGAATACCGAATATGCACAGGGGGGAATCGCGGCTGCGATCGGCAGCGCCGATTCACCGCGCTTGCATTTCGCGGACACCCTGGAGGCTGGTGCCGGCCTCTGCGACGAGGTGGCCGTTAACGTGCTGGTGGAGGAGGGACCGGACGGTGTCCGGGAACTTATCGCGATCGGCACTCAATTTGATAAGACTGACGAGGGCGAATACGCCTTGACCCGGGAGGGCGCCCACTCGCAGCGGCGGATCCTCCATGCGCGGGGCGATGCCACCGGTGACGAGATTCGCAGAGCGCTGCAGCAGAAGGTCCATGCGGAGGGCATCATCGTTTACGAGGACCACTATATTGTCGATGTCCTCACGTCCTCGGACGGTCGGTGCATCGGCGTGCTGGCCCTGGACGACCGTGACCACCTGACCGTCTACCTGGCCCGCGCTACGATTCTGTGCACGGGTGGCGCCGGCCAGCTTTACATCAACAGTACGAACCCTGAAGTGGCCACGGGTGATGGTATCGCCATCGCCTATCGGGCCGGTGCCCTGATCGAGGACGTCGAGTTCGTCCAGTTCCACCCCACGGCCCTGTACGGCGAGGGCAGCCCGAAGTTCCTGATCTCCGAGGCGGTTCGTGGTGAGGGCGCCCTGCTCCTCAACAAGGATGGGGTCCGTTTCATGCCCGAGTACCATCCGCTTGCTGAACTGGCACCGCGGGACGTCGTGGCCCGTGCCATCGTCGACCAGATGCGCAAGACGAATCACCCTTGTGTGTATGAAGATGCCCGGGCCATTCCCGGTGCCACCGAGCGGTTCCCCACCATCCATGCCGCCTGCCTCAAGCGAGGCATCGACCTGACGCAGGACCTGATTCCCGTGGCTCCCGCGGCCCACTATATAATGGGTGGCGTCAAAACCGACACCGAAGGGCGGACTAGCGTCCTTGGCCTCTACGCCGTGGGCGAGGTGGCCTGTACGGGTATCCATGGCGCCAATCGGCTGGCGTCCAACAGCTTGCTTGAAGGGCTCGTCTTCGGACACCGCATTTCAGCCGTGCTGCGAGCCGAGTTGCCGCCGCCCCCCACAGCCCCTGCCTTCGGCTGGCGTTCGGCGCCGGCGATTCCGGACCGCCCGCTCAACTGGCTCTGGGCCGAGATCCAGCAGTTGATGTGGGACAACGTGGGGATTGTGCGGGAAGCCCGGGGGTTGGAGACGGCCATCGCCCGGCTCACCGCCATTGTGCAGTCAATGAGCGGCGCATTGCAGACGAAGGAAGGGTACCAGGTTGCAAACCTGGCCACCGTTGCGCTCCTTGTGGCCAGTGCTGCGCTTGAGCGCACGGAGAGCCGGGGCGGACACTATCGGTCCGATTACCCCGACCGGAACGACCAACAGTGGCAGCGGCACGTCGACCAAAGGAGGTCCTGA
>DAHVXO010000094.1 GCA_027356675.1 Symbiobacteriaceae bacterium
GGCTTCATTCGTCCCACCGTTCTGGTCATCGCCCGTCCCTTCGCGGGCTCCCCCAACATGCACACCAACGGCGTTTCTGCCATCACTGTTCCCGATCAGCGCTGGGCACGCTGCGACATCAAGAGTGTGTCGCTGCTCCCCAACGCCCTCGCCAAGCAGGCCGCGGCGGAGGTCGATGCCTACGAAGCGATCTTCGTCCATGATGGATTTGTGATCGAAGGCAGCAGTTCCAACTTCATGGCCGTCCTCGACGGCGAGATTCGGACCTATCCCAAGTGCAACTACATCCTGGGCGGCATCACACGCGAGGTCGTGCTCGACCTGGCCCATAAGCTGGACTACCGGGTGCGCGAGGAAGGCATCCCGATTAGCGCACTGGACCGTTGCACGGAGATGTGGGTTACGTCGACCACGTCGGAAGTCATGCCCATCGTCAAGCTTGACGGCCGCCAGGTGGGTGATGGACGCCCCGGACCCATCGCACAGGCCTTGCAGGCCGAGTTCACCAAGCTCATATAAGGCATCCTGATGGAAGTCGCCAGACACTAATGAGCCCGCTGCCGCTTCGGCAGCGGGCTCCCATTCACAAGGAGGGAGGAAGGGCATGCGACGCATTGGCGTATTGACTGGCGGAGGCGACGCTCCAGGGCTGAATGCAGTGATTCGGGCCCTGGTCAAACACCTGTCGGCGAATAGCGTCGAGGTTATCGGATTTCGCGACGGGTTTCGGGGGCTCGTGCTCGGCGCCTCCCGCGTACTCGACATGAATGCAATCTCCGGGATCCTTCCCCGTGGCGGGACCATCCTGGGAACCTCAAACCGCGACAACCCCTTCGAGTTTCAAGGCCAGGACCGTTTGGCGGACTGCCTCAAGAACGTGCAGGAACTCGGAGTGGAGTCGGTCGTCGTCATCGGTGGCGACGGGTCGCTGGCGATTTCCACTGAGTGCTACCGGCGGGGGCTGCCCACGGTGGGGGTCCCCAAAACCATCGACAATGACCTCGAGGCCACGGATCAGACCTTCGGTTTTGACACTGCGGTTAACACCGCTACGGAAGCCTTGGACCGACTCCACACCACGGCGGAGTCCCACCACAGGGTCATGGTCCTCGAGGTGATGGGCAGGTATGCCGGCTGGATTGCCCTGGCTTCGGGCATCGCCGGCGGTGCAGATGCGATTCTGATTCCGGAGATTCCGTTCCGATTTGAGACCGTCGCCAACCGGATTCTGCAGCGGAAGGCAGCGGGACGATCCTTCAGCATCATCGTCGTGGCTGAAGGCGCAAAGATGCCCGACGGAAACCTAGTCGTTGCCAGGACCGTTGCAGGCAGTCACGACCCAATTCGCCTGGGCGGCATCGGGCACCTGATTGCCGCACGCATGGAGGATCTTACGGGGCTGGAGGCCCGCGTCACGATCCTGGGGCACGTGCAACGCGGAGGCAGCCCAACACCCTATGACCGCATTCTGGCGACTCGGTACGGCGTTGCTGCGGCTGATCTGGCCCTGGGTCGGGTTTACGGCCATATGGTTGCGCTGCGCGGAACCAGCGTTATTCCGGTCCCATTCTCAGAGGCCGTGGGCAAGATGCGCGCGGTGCCCATCGACGGTGAGTTGATGCAGACCGCTCGCGGCGTGGGCATCACCTTTGGCGATGAGACAGACTGAACCGGCACAAGAATGAACGGAGACCCCGTGGGCCAACCCCCACGGGGTCTTTGCGTACGTGTAACGGGAAAGCGATAAAAAATTGTCAGACGAAGACTTGACCGGAATTACCTAAATCTGGTAGGATAAGAACGGGTTGTTCCACATAATGGCACGAAAGGTAACGAAAAGGGGGTACACGAAGTGACCGGAAGTAGCATGGGCGACCGGCTTGCATGGGCGCGTAACCAGCAGGGATTGATCCTCCAACAGGTGAGCGAGCGGAGCGGGTTGGCCATCGGCTACATCTCCCAGCTCGAGAAGGGGGCCAAGGTGAACCCCACCATTGATGCGCTTAACCGCCTGGCCAAGTCCCTGGGCGTCAGTGTGGCCTTCATCTTGGGTGAGGTTCAGGCGCCCCCGTACGATGACGTCAGCTCGATGCTGATCGGTGGACAGGCCTGGACCGTGGGCCAGCGGTTTGCCCGCCATGTCGATGTCCTCTCCCGTGTGGAAAAGGAGCGCCTGCTGCTCGACACGGTGGAGCAGCGCTTCTCGCGCGTGGTGGATTTCCTGTGTGAGAACTTCCCGTCCATCTTCACCCGGACCGTTGTCGCCTTTCAACTTGGCCTGTCCGTGCGGGGCCTGAACGACATTCTCGAGCGCAACTGCGAGGTTGGGCCCATGGTATTGAACCAGATGGTCTCGATTACCGGCATCCCCATGCACTTCTTCGCCACAGGCCAGCTCGAGGCTCCCGCTGAAATGTGCAAGGTCTCACCCGCCCAGGTCATCCAGTACATGGTACCCATCTCCATGGCCGCCGAGCTGAACGTGACTCCCGATCAACTCTCGACCATGATCCGTGAGTTCGGGAATCGGCACTGATGAGAGGCCCGTCCATCTCTCGCTCTTTCCGGACAGGCCTCTCAGGGCCCTGCACCCTTGGGAGACGCCGTTAGAATAACGGGCCCGGACCGGCCGTCCGCACCTCGGCCAGGGCCACCGACGCCGTTGCCAGCACGCTCATGAGTACGAACAACGCCACCAGCAGTCTCTTCACACCAACATCCCCCTTCTTGCCTTCTGTTCGCCTGAGTCGGACCGCGTCACCGGTCCTCCAAATTTGACTTCGGGCAACCCCGGCACTTTTTGTGCCGGGCTTTTTCCTATCTGCCCGAACGGTACAGCCATGAGCCGTGCGCCCAACCGGAGGACCACTCTCCGCCCGCTTTTCGCTGGAGGCGAAAATCCGGGGCAAGAGGTGGCGGCCACCAGGGCCACCACGTTTGGCACGGCAGGAATCCGCTCAGTCAGGCGTGCGGGACTGGGTGACTTCAGCGACCTGCCGGCGCAGGGCTGAGGCCCGATTCATGAGAAATGGATGCTTGGCCTTCAGAGCGAAATCGAGCGCCAAGTTCGCAAACATGCCCGCTTCCTTGTGCTGGCCGACATCCAGAGCGTTTTCCCCGGCTATGACGCAGGCTGTGGCCAGAATGTGGTCATCAACGCCGGGCCGACCGGGGACCAGGGCCTCCTCGCAGAAATCCATGGAGGTCCGGATGTCTCCGCTGAGCCTGTGATAGTAGGCCAGGTCGGTCAGCAGGCTCGCTGAAAGACCATCGTCTGAGTGGGACTGGAGGTACATGGACACCTGCTCGATATACGGCCAGGCTGCGGCTGGCCGGCTGGCCGCCAGGTGACACCAGATGATGCCACGGACGGCCTCCATGGCTTCACGGTCCCTGTTCTCCCTGCGATGCAGGCTGGCGGCAGTCTCGTGGTAGGTTATGGCCTTCTCGTATTCGCGCCGCTGGCGGAGGATCAGTGCCAGGTTGTGATGCGCCTTCGCCTCCAGCCCCTGGATCTGCGGGTAGTGGGGGAGATCGCTCAGAAACTGCGCCAGGTGCTCGCGGGCGAGGTGTGAGTCTCCCAGGGTGAGGTAGAACTCTCCCAAGTCATAGCGAGCCCGTCCGATTAGCTCCCACTCACCGATTGCACTGGCTCGCTCCAGGGCCTTCTCACCAAGTTTGGCAGCAGCGAACACGTCTTGCACGTAATAGTGAGCGAGTGCAGCTCCACGGTATGCCTGTACCAAGTTCGCACCCGTCAGGTCACCGACATGGATGAGCCGCTCCGCCTCTCTCCGCGCCTGGACGTACTCTCCGCGTGTCAAATGCTGGCGGAGTCTTTCCAAGGGCAACGGACACGACCCCCCCCCAGACAGCGGGTACGGCGTCTGAGACGAATTTCCAATTACTGTCATCTAAGGGCAACTTCATAGTAGCAGGTACGTTCTGGAAGTGCAAGATGGAATCTCACGACAACCCTCGACAGGCAGATGCGCGATCTCATGATCTGACTGACACTTCCACGGGCAGGGATAGGTGGTCCACAAGTCAAAGAGAAGAAGTGAGATCTCCCGTCCGAGGTGAGTCATGCTCAAGACGATCTTGTTTGACCTGGATGGAACCCTGCTCCCCGTCGACACTGACCGGTTCGTCTACCACTACATGACAGCGCTTGCCGCCCACGTTGGACCATTAGTCCCAGACGAGAGGCTAGTGGCTCAAGTGATGGCATCGACCTATGTCATGGTGGCGAACACGGACCCCGAGCTCACAAACGCGCAAGTGTTTGCGCAGGATTTCTTTCCCAAGGTGGGCTATGACGCAGCCGAATTGATGCCCGTATTCGAACAGTTTTACCGTGACCGGTTCCCGGGTCTCAAGTCGGCCTGCAATGGCCTGCCGGGAATAGCCCGAGCCGTGGTCGAGACGGCAGTCGCCAAGGGATACGAGGTGGTCCTCGCCACCAATCCGGTCTTTCCGAGAGTGGCCATCGAGGAACGGATGCGGTGGGTGGGTATCGCAGACATGCCGTGGTCCCTGGTCACCACCTACGAGGAGATGCACGCTTGCAAGCCGCACGCTGCCTACTACCAGGAGGTCCTGACTCGGATCGGGCGGAATGCTGACGAGTGTCTGATGGTCGGTAACGATGTGGAGGAGGATTTGTCGGCCGCAAGACTAGGCATGGATGTATACTTTGTGACCGACTTCGCGGTAAACCGAACCGGTGTCCAGCTGCCACCGGACCGGACGGGATCGCTCGCCAATTTACTGCAGCGCCTATCTACCGGCATCTAGCCCTCGGGCCATATAATAGGAACGCATCAATTGGATAACGCATTTTCATTCGCAGATGGCCGCCCCAAGTGGGTGGCGAGACCCTTGTCAATTGACTCTCTCAGAAACGGGACAGTATAATGGGTGTTGGCGTGTTACTCCGAGATCAAAGCGTGTTGCTTTTACTTATACCTTGATCGGGAGGTGGTTCTGGGTGGGTGAGAACCAGATCCAGGAACTGGACTGGTTGAATGACCCCGTGGTGCTGTCTGACGTCGAAGTCAACCAGAATGTGGTTGTCGGCAAGATGCCTGCGGTGGTCGAGAGGGTCCTCGGCTGGGGACAGGGCAATTCCGTTTGGCCGCTCGGGTTTGGCATAGCCTGCTGCGCAATTGAGATGATGGCCGCAGGCGGCCCCAAGTATGACATTGCCCGCTTCGGGTCGGAAGCCTTCCGGATGTCTCCGCGCCAGGCCGATCTCATGATCGTGGCCGGCACCGTCAATGAGAAGATGGCGGTAGTGGTCCGTCGCCTCTATGACCAGATGGCAGAACCCAAGTTCGTCATTGCCATGGGGGCCTGTGCCTCCAATGGTGGACCGTACTGGGACACCTACAACGTAGTGGACGGTGTCCATAAGGTCGTTCCGGTCGACGTTTATGTCCCTGGCTGCCCCCCGCGCCCCGAAGCCCTGTTGCAAGGGCTCATGGAGATTCAGGAGATGCTCAAGCATGGCAAGCGGGGCCTGGTCACCAAGGGGTAGAACAACAAGGCAGGGCCGCAGCCCTGCCTTTTCTGCCGCCAGTGGGATTCTGTGCCAATTCTGTCCATTTTTTCCAGCGTTGACGCACCAAAGGACCCCGGCTATAATGGGTGCGGTGCTTGCGGGCAACCGGCGCAGCACAGCTCGCGGTGGGCAGTAGAAAGGAGACGGAGACTCGGTGACCTACTCCTACGTGGACATCCTGGCCACAGCCATCGTCGCAATCGGATTTGTCCTCATCAACTACGGCGTGGTCTGGCTGATCGCCCCGAAGAACCCGTTGCAAGGCGAGAAGTTGGAGACCTACGAGTGTGGTGAACTCCCGTTTGACGACGCCCTGGTAAACTTCAACATTCGGTATTATGTCTTCGCCCTGACCTTTTTCGTGTTCGATATGGAAGCCATTTTTCTTTATCCGTGGGCAGTGGTCTTCAACGGGCTGGGCATATTTGGGCTGGTCGAAATGCTCGCCTTCCTGATCGTTCTGGGTATCGGATTGCTCTACGCCTACAAGAAGCGGGTTCTGCATTGGGTGTAACTCGACCCCCGGTCCTTTGGGCGACGGGGTTTTCGCCGTCGCATAAGTCATTTCGGCCTACCTATTCTGCTCCGCATTTTGCCAGGGGGTGAGCCCGGTTTGGACTTTTTGAAGGAAAAGTTTCCGGAAGCCCAATTCTCCAACCTGGTCAACGGCGACACGGATGTGCTCGTAGATAAGAAAGACTACGAGGCTGTCATCGGTGTCTGCTACGAGGCCGGTTACACGTTCTGCTCCGTGCTTTCCGCGATTGACTGGAAGGACCGACTGGTCCTGGTAGCCAGCCTGAGCCGGATCAACGAGGCGGAGATCGGGGCCAGGAGCATTCATGTTAAGGTCAATCTGCCGAGATCCGGCGCCCGCATCGCTAGCATCGCCACATTGTATCCCGGCGCCAACTGGCACGAGCGCGAAACCTACGATATGTACGGCATCCGTTTCGATGGCCACCCCAACCACCGGCGTATCCTGCTGCCCGACAATTGGCAGGGCGGGTTTCCGCTGCTGAAGGATTTTGTCGATAAGCGGCCCAAGCGGCCCCGGTTGGTGCGCCAGCGTCACGCAGAGTAGCCGGAACGGAGGTGTAGCGCGTGGAACAAACGAAGGAACTTCTCTTGAATATGGGACCACAGCATCCGTCGACCCACGGAGTGCTGCGCCTGATGATCAAGCTGGACGGCGAGACCGTCACTTGGTGCGAACCCGATATCGGGTACCTGCATCGCTGTTTCGAGAAGCTGTCGGAGTTCAAGACCTATCCGCAGGTCATCCCATTTACAGACCGCACAGACTACATCGCGGCCATCACCAACGAACTCTGCTTCGTGGAGGCCTCTGAGAAGCTGTTCGGCCCAGCCATCACGGTGCCGGAACGGGCCCAGTATATCCGGGTCATGCTCTCCGAGTTCCAGCGGATCTGCTCTCATCTATTGGCTCTGGGCTCCATGGCAATGGACATTGGTGCCGTCACGCCCTTCCTGTATGCCTGGCGTGACCGCGAGAAGATGTATTCGCTCTTTGAGCGCGTTACCGGTGGGCGTATGCTGTACAATTATCTCCGGATCGGCGGTGTCCGCAACGACCTCCCGGAGGGCATCATCGGGACGCCGGAGGATGGCGAGGACAAGTCCGACCAGACCTTCTGGGGCTTCCTCAACTACTTCGATAACTACGTCTGGTCGCAGTGGGACGCGCTGGTGTCGGGCAACCGGATTTTCCAGTGGCGGACCAAGAACGTTGCCCCGCTCAGCTCAAAGGACGCCATCGCCTACGCGGCATCCGGACCCGTGCTGCGCGGTTCTGGTGTGAAGTGGGACCTCCGGAAGAACTTGCCCTACTCCATCTACGACCGGTTCGAGTTCGACATCCCGGTCGGCAAGGAGAACGGCGACTGCTTCGATCGCTGGGACGTCCGGATGGAAGAGATGAAGCAGTCCTCGCGGATTCTCAAGCAGGCCCTGAAGTGGCTGGCCGAGAACCCCGGCGAGACCATGGGCAAGGTACCGCGTATCCTCAAGCCGCCGAAGGGTGAGGTCTACCACCGTGTCGAAGGGCCGCGCGGCGAGGTCGCCTGCTACGTGGTGTCGGATGGCGGCCCCAACCCCTACAAGGTGAAGTGGCGCTCGCCATGCTTCGTCCACCTGCAACTGATGCCACTCTTGACGCCAGGCTGCAAGATCGCTGACGTGATCGCTGTCATCGGATCCATCGACATCGTCCTCGGGGAGGTGGACCGCTAGCCATGGTGGCCTTCTGGAACTCACTCTCCCCCTTGACCCAGACCTGGCTCCTCGGGTTCGGCAAGGGCACGCTGATCCTCGTCTGGGGACTTGTGAACTTTTTCGTCGCCCTGATGTTGGAGCGCAAGTTGTCAGCGTGGATGCAGAACCGGGTGGGACCCTGGCGAGTCGGACTGTGGGGCTGGATGCAGCCGCTCTCCGACCTGCTCAAACTGTTCCGCAAGGAGTACATTGAGCCGCGCAATATCGACAAGTGGCTCTTTGTCATCGCCCCGTTTGTTGGCTTCCTGTCGTCCCAGCTCATCTGGCTGATCGTACCGATCGGGCCGGGCGGGACCGCCATGAACCTCGACATCGGCATCATTTTTATCGCTGCCATCACCGGTTACGACGTGATCTCGATCTTCATGTCCGGCTGGGGCTCAAACAATAAATACTCGCTCCTGGGCGCCATGCGCGGCGCCGCCCAGATGATCTCTTACGAAGTCACTCTGGTCATGTCCATCATCGGTGTGGTCATGATGGTGGGCAGCCTCCGCCTGAGCGATATCGTCAACGCCCAGGCCGAACGCGGGTTCTTCGGGTGGTTCATCTTCCCGCAGATTATCGGGTTTATCGTCTACATGATCGCCTCCCTGGCTGAACTCAACCGGGCGCCATTCGACCTTGCTGAGGCCGAGTCCGAGCTCGTATCGGGGTACCACACTGAGTACTCCGGGTTTCGCTGGGCCATCTTCGCGCTAACCGAATACATCCACCTGGTTGGCTGGTCTGCAATTGCGGCGTCGCTCTTCCTGGGCGGCTGGACCGGGCCGAATATCCCGGACTTCCTCTGGGGGCTTGGGTACATCGTCAACGGCTTCGGCAACTTTGCCAACGGTGTCGGCAATGCGATCACCGGCGCCGGCGATGCCACCGCTTTCTTGAAGGTAGGCGCATGGGGCTACATCGTGGGCTTCCTGTGGTTCGCCTTCAAGACCTATCTCTTCGTGTTCCTGGCCATGTGGATTCGCTGGACGCTGCCTCGTGTCCGCATCGACCAACTCATGGACCTGGGCTGGAAGTTCCTCCTGCCGGTCTCACTCTTCAACATCTTCCTGACTGGCGTGCTCCGGTTTATCGCAGTGGAGTACAACGGCCTGCCTGTTTGGGGGATCCGACTGCTCGGCCTATGGGCCAAC
>DAHVXO010000101.1 GCA_027356675.1 Symbiobacteriaceae bacterium
TTCGACGGCCTGCCCCGTCGCCGCGGACGCCGACGTCCTCCTATGTACGCCGATCGATTCCATTCACGGCTCCGATTCATACACGTCCACCCAGGTCTTGCTGAACACCCTGATGGCCGGGCTCTCCCGCAAGACGCCCGAGCGGATCCTCGCATCGCTGCGCCGCCTGGAGGAGACCTACACCCACTTCGACATCTTCTACGAGGGATCCATGCTGAGGAGGAACCGGTCGGATGCGTGTTGATGCCATTGCGTTGCGCGAATTGTCCATGCCGCTCAAGTCGTTCTTCGAGACCAGTTTCGGCCGCCAGTACGACCGCTGTCCCATCATGGTCGAGATGCGCTCCGGTGATCTGACCGGGTATGGCGAAGTCGTCACCATGGCCAGCCCCTGGTACAACGAAGAGACGACAAACTCGGCCTGGGTGATTCTGCACGACAACCTGATTCCGGCGATTCTGGGCAAGGACTTCGCCACACCCCGTGACCTGGTACAGGCGCTCGCGCCTTTCCGCCGCAACAACATGGCCAAGGCGGGCCTGGAGGAGGCCTTCTGGGACCTGTATGCCAAATCCCTGGGTCAGCCCCTCTGGCAAGCGCTTGGCGGTGAGGCGAGCAAGACCCGGATTCCCGTGGGCGTCAGCGTCGGGATCCAGGACCGGCTGGAGGATCTGGTGCGCACCGTCGGCGGCTTCGTGGACAAGGGCTACCAGAAGATCAAGATCAAGATCAAGCCCGGCTGGGACTATGAAGTCATGAAGGCCCTGCGGCAGAACTTCGCCGATATTCCGATCATGGCCGATGCCAACTCGGCTTACTCCCTTAAGGACATCGACCTCTTCCGCCGGCTCGATCAGTTCGGTCTGATGATGATCGAGCAGCCGCTGGCGCACGACGACATCATCGACCACGTCAAGCTCCAGAGCGCCATCACGACGCCAATCTGCCTGGACGAGTCCATCCACACCCCCGAAGATGCCCGCAAGGCGCTGGAGATCGGCGCTTGCCGGATCATTAACGTGAAGGTGGGCCGGGTGGGCGGTCTGACGGCCGTCCAGGAGATTAACGCCATCGCCGCGGCCCACGGCGCCCCGATCTGGTGCGGCGGCATGCTGGAGACCGGCATCGGCCGGGCCATTAACGTGCACCTGACCACGCTGGCGCAATTCAAGCTGCCCGGGGACACTTCGGCCACCGACCGCTACTTCGCCCGGGATATCACCGAGCACTTCTGCTTGAACGACGACGGGACCCTCTCCGTGCCCAATGGCCCCGGCATCGGCGTCCGGATCAATGAAGAGGCTCTTCAAGGCTATACCGTTCGCACTCAGATGTTCACAGCATAGCGTGACTTTCCGACTTAACGGTCTTGAAATCCCGAAAGCCGCCCATAGAGCGGGCTTCCGGGCACGAAGGTCTCAACCTAAACGACCACGTACCGGTCGAGCTTCAAGAGATCCATGATTTGCTGTTGCAGCAGGCTGCGTTCGGTGAGGGTCATGTGGTCCTTGTGACGGCGGCCTTCGGTTGGAGGGTAGATGACAGCGACTTCGTGGATCCCTGAGAGCGTGTCGAGGAGCGCTGGAATGCTGAGTTCAATCCCGTGCCAATGCAGTTCCCGGCGTAACAGGGCCAACAGAGTCAAGGCGAGGACGCAGTAGAAAGTATGCACCCGGATTTTCTGGTCGGTCCAGTGGAACACCGGGCTCCAACTGAGGTCCTCGATGCCAGCCTGACCCCGGTAGGCCCCGATGATGTCTGCGGTGCTCTAGTCGTGCTGGTCGGTAAACAGGATGGTGTTGCCGAAGGAGCGGTCCTCCAGTTGACGCAGGGCAGAGCGGTCAATCTCAAAGGTCAACTGGAGCGGGTCCTTGTCCTCGGGAATCTCATAGTGGACCACATTGCTGAGAAACTGGGCGGAGAGGGCGGCCTTCACTTGCTTTACCAGAGAAGCCCGGGTGATTGGCTTCCCACCCCGAGCGGTGCCTTTGGCCAGCAGGCGTTGCTGTACCACGGTGCGCTTTACGCCAAGGACCTTCCGGGTCGTCCGGTAAGCCCGGACGCCGGCGCAGCGTGCATCCTGTACGGATGTGAACTGCTCCAGCGAGATGGCCAAAAGGTCAGCGTGCTGAGAGGGAACGAGGGAGCCGACAAAGTGGAAGGGTCCCTCTTCCACACGGCGCAGGTTCCCTGCGGAGTTGTTGCCCTTGTCGAAGACCAGAGTGATGTCCTGGCAGTGCTGAGCGAGCGCCTGATAACGCCGGGTCAGCCCATCCGTAATACCTTCGAACTGCTTGGAGTCGGGCCGGTCACTCGGGTAGACCTGGTGGAGAAGGGGGATGTGAAAATCGGTGGTGACCAGGAGGGCCAACCCGACCTGGCATAGATCGTTCCGCTTGGCCTTGCTGTGGCCGCGGTGGGCCAGTTCCGAGGCTGTGGTGCTGTCCATGTAGGTGAAGAAGTTGGTGGCATCGTAGAGCAGCGCCCGCACGTCCACGCCAAACCCCTGCACCAGGTGGTGAGCGAGCGCATCCTCGATATGCTCGATCTCTTTTTCGCCGAGATAGCCCATGTGGTTCCAAAAGCGCTGACTGCTGAGTTGCTCGGGGCACATCCGTAGCTACCGGCGTAGGCTCGTGGAGTCAAACCACTCAGCGATCTGCCGCTTGCTCTTGGGGTCAACGCAGCGGTTGAGCGCTGCGATGAGCATGTACTGCCCGACACTGGGGTCCTGTCCCGCTTGGTCACATGGGCGTTAATGGTGTCCACCAGGCGTAACCGCTCGGCGATGCTATAAAGCGCCGCCACGGCGCCGAACTAGAAGACCTTTGCACTCACAGGAGCAGGTGGAGCAGCAGCGGTGACTGCTTTGACGATGTCCTCAGCCTTGCCCAGATACTTCTGCCAGGCGATGCGAGACTTGCCATCCTCCCACTTGGTCTCAACGGCATAGTTGTAGAGCCTGCCGTTGATCCGCTTCTTGACGATACTGGCCACCGCACTCCCCCCTGAGGACCACCAATAGGAGGGAATTCGCGCCTCGGAGAAGAACTCCGGCCGCTGAACGTAGTAAGTTGAAAACTTTTCATCCTGTACTGAGGGCGGTATGCAGAGATTTGTTTCTAGGTAACAGGAACCACTTCCTCTTGATACCACACTTGGAGAACCCAGCGCCGCCCAAGCGGAAGTCCCCTGCCGCGCGGGAGGCGCGTTGGAAGTTCCAAGACAATACCTGGATTTCCAGGCAGGACGACGGATGCCACAGCCTCAACTGCTAAGTCGGAAACTCACGCTAGGAGGAAACCGGCCAGCCCTTTGCCTCGACCCGCCCCGGCAAGATGCATGCCTGCGGGCATGACGCCCACACGGCCATTCTGCTTGGGGCCGCACGGGCGCTTCGGCAGATTCGCGATCAGGTCTGCAAGGCTTGCCATGTACTGCTTCAGCGGCGGAGTGGATTGACCTGGCCGGTTGACGGAATGCGGAATGAAGTGAGGACCTGCGATTTTTTCGCAGGTCCTCTCGTTTGAGCAAGTGGGCGGCGCCAGTCTCGGGGCAGATGCCCCTACATCTTCATCCCAGCGTGGTTCACATTCAACAGCGTCGACAGCGAGACCGCCACCAGCACCGCCAGGAAGACCCCCGACGCAAAGAACGGCCAGAAGAGCTTGCTATCGAACTTGAGATGCATGAAGTACATCGCCACCAGGACGAACTTCGCCGCCGAGAGCACCAGCAGCACGGGGATGACCACCGGCCGCAGAGCCTGCACGTAGACGATCGAGAACTCAATCAAGGTGATCACCGCAAGGAGACCGGCCACGACCCCGTAGGTACGGTTTGGCACGTGAGCCCCCGCCTCACTCTTGGGCGCTACAGCCTGCATGACTCTACTCCCCTTATAGTCTAGCACGGTCTCGGCCGGTCTGGCCGAGGCCTGCGACCGTTTTCGTCAGCACGGCTTACCTATCGTGCCACTTCGAACAGGTAGACCACCGTGAAGATGGCAATCCAGACCACATCGACGAAGTGCCAGTACAACCCGGCCAACTCTACCTTGACCGCCTTCTCGGGCGTGATGCCGCCCTTGAGCGAGTAGCCGAAGACCGACAGCAGCCAGAGCACGCCGATGGCCACGTGCAGCCCGTGGAAGCCGGTCAGGGTGAAGAAGGTTGCCCCGAAGATGCCCCCCGTGAGCGACAGCCCTTCGTGATAAAAGCTGGCGAATTCGAAGACCTGGAACCCGAGGAACACGATCCCCAGCAGCGCCGTGGACAGGAGCCACTTGCGCATGGCCTTCACATCGGCATTCTGAATGGCGGCGACCGCCAGGACCATGGTGAAGCTGCTCATCAGCAGCACGAAGCTCGACACCGTGGTCATGGGGATGTTGAAGATATCCATGGGGGCCGGGCCGGAGACCTGCCGCCCGCGCAGGGCCAAGTACGTGCCGATCAGTGAGGCGAAGAAGACGCACTCTGACCCCAGGAAGATCCAGAAGCCCAGCTTCAGCTTATCTACCTTCCCCGCTGAACCCTCGGCGATGGGATGACCGATCTCGGTCAGCCCGTACCGCAGTGCGTCGCTCATTGCGCTCCCTCCCCCACTTCAAGCATGTACCCGCTGTCATCTTCAAAGACCCAACCGTAGATGCCGGCGACCGTGACCAACAGGCCGACGACGCCGACGATCACATTCTGGTAGACGCCGCCGTACGATGCGATCAGCAGCCCCAGGGCGATCAGAGCCGGCATGTAGGACGCCGACGGCATGTGGATGGCGTGGCCATGGCTCGGACCCCCATGACCGCCATGCTCCGCTTCCGGGGCAGGCTGCATCTTCCCGTTGCCTTCCCGCTTCT
>DAHVXO010000116.1 GCA_027356675.1 Symbiobacteriaceae bacterium
CCACATCGTCGATCAGCTTGCGAAAGGCTGAGTAGCTGACCAGCGCATAGTAGTTGACGGGAATGCCCAGGTTCTGCTGAACCGTCAGCATGGCCAGGGGGGCGCCACCATCCTCGAAGGCCTCGTTGATCCGCCCCTGGCCGTGGCCGGGGATCTCGACCCAGAGGTCCCGGGGAATCGAAAGCATGCTGAGAGACCCGGAGGGCGGGTCGTAGGCGACCACCATCATCGAGTCGGTCAGCGGGTTGGTGGAGGCACCGCCAATCTGCAGGCCCATGACGAGCACAGTGACGGGTTGGTTGTCCACCCAGGGCACCGCATCGGGCTGGCGGCCCACGAAAAGCCTGGCTACAGGGTTGACGGCGGAGGCTGGAAGCAGGCCTCCCACGGCGGCGAGGGCTGTCAGGGGGACAAGCAGAATGATGACCAGGAGGGCGATGAGAATGTAGCGGCCCTTACGGGGCGGACGGTTCTCGGATCGAGGCGACAGGGCCTGTGCATCTGGATCGAATGAAGTATTCATCTATCGTTCCTTCTCCTAGCTGTGCAGTAACAGCACATAACTATACGCTTCGTGTGAAAAAGCGCAAGAGGGCGATAGAACAAAAACCCGGACGAACTGCGCCCGAAAGCTTTTTCCATAGGCCTTGCCTATGACTCGTGCATTTTACTGGAATCTCAAGCATTTGTGAGCTCCGCCAGCGCCACCGTGAGCGCCGCCAAGAAGCGCCGATTCTGCTCCACGGTCCCGATGGTTACCCGGAGCCAACCCGGCATGGCAAAGGCCCGCCCGGGCCGTACAACAACCCCCTGGGCTAAAATTGCCTGGTAGAGTGCCGCGTCATCGACGGGGCACTTGAACATGAAGAAGTTCGCCGCCGTGGGGATGTAGGGAAGCTTCAGCGCCTCCATGCCGGCATAGAGCATGGCCTTCCCCTCATCGTTGACCGCGCGCCCCCGCGCCAGGTGCTCCTGGTCGCCGAGGGCCGCAAGCGCGGCCGCCTGGGCAACGGCATTTACGTTGAACGGCTCCCGTACCCGGCGTAGCGCCCCGATGATATCCGGCCGCCCCACGCCATAGCCCACCCGCAGACCCGCCAGGCCGTGGGCCTTGGAGAAAGTCCGCAGCACGAGCACATTCCGCCCCGCCCGCAGGTAGTCGATGCCATCCGGGTAATCGCCGCCGGTCGCATATTCGAAGTACGCCTCATCGAGCACGACCAGGACGCTGTCAGGTACCTGAGCCATGAAGGCGTCCAGTTCTGCCCGCGACACCGCCGTGCCAGTCGGGTTGTTCGGATTACAGATAATCACGATCTTAGTGTGCGGCGTGACGGCCGCGGCCATCGCCGGCAAATTATGGCCGTGGACGGCGTTCAGCGGCACCGTGATCGGCGTCGCCCCGCCCAGGTGGGTCAAAAACTCATATAAGATGAAGGACGGGTGCGCGTAAACTACCTCATCCCCCGGCCCGAGGAAGGCATCAGCTAACAACCGCAACACGGTCGAAGAGCCGGCGCCGAAGACGATGTTGTCCGGTGACACCTCCAGGACCTCCGCTACGCCCGCCTTGAGCCGGTAGTTTCCGCCGTCCGGGTAGAGGTTGACCTCCGCCAAGGTTCGCGTCATGGCCTCAATCGCCCGCGGCGACGGCCCCAGCGGGTTCTCGTTCGACGCCAGCTTGATCACCTCAGCCAGACCCAGCTCCCGCTGGACCTCTTCGATGGGCTTTCCTTGCTGGTACGGCCGAATCCGTTGGATACTCTCACGGGCACCAGGTTGCATCGGCAGGCTCATTGGCCTCAACTCCTCTTATCCGTAATCCTTTAGTACGATTATGTGTTAGCATCTCGAATTGTCAGACTGGACGAAAGACTGATACGTGGACTAAGATAACTCTAATTACACCGCAGATGACGCCAAAAATCCATACGCACTTTGTGAGGCTGACCTGTCGCCGGCACCGACCCAGGCTCGTTTGGCGGACCGGCGCCTGTTCCTGACCCTGGGGGATCCAAGAGAAACGGAGGGGAATTGGCATGTTTCGCAGAGTGTTGATCAGCGTGATGTCCCTGGTGCTTATCCTCGGTCTTCTGTCCGGATGCGGCGGCACCCAGAAATCCGCCGAACCCGCGAAGCAGGCGCCAGCTGAGACTGCGAAACCCAAGGAGCCGATCAAGATCGGTGTGGTCACCTCGACCACCGGCCCGCTGGCGGCCACCGGTATCCAGGTCGCGACCGGCGTCAAGCTGGCCGCCAAGGAATGGAACGACAAGGGTGGCGTCGGCGGTCGCAAGGTCGAGGTCACCGTGGAGGATGACCAGGGCACGCCCACGGGCGCGACCAACGCCTTCAACAAGATCGCCGGGATGAAACCCGACGCGATGGTGTTGCCTACCTTCGCCCAACTGGTGATGGCCCTGGAGCCATCCGTCAAGCAGACCGCCGTCCCGTCGCTCACCTCCGCCACGGGTGTTGCGATCACCAAGGCTGGCAACCCCTGGTTCTTCCGCCTCCGCACCAATGATGAATACATGGGCAAGTTCGCCGCCGATTTCGCCGTCGGCGAGCTGAAGATCAAGAAGCCCGGCATCATCTACGCCAACAACGACTACGGCAAGGGCGGCTACGAAGTCATCAAGGCGACCCTGGAGAGGGCCGGCGTCAAGCCGGTGGGCGCCGAGAGCTTCAACGCCAACGATAAGGACGTGACCGCCCAACTGCTGAACCTCAAGAAGGCGGGCGCCGACCTGATCATCGCCTGGTCCGTACCGACCGACTCTGCCACCATCGCCTTGCAGCAGAAGCAACTGGGCCTCGGGATTCCGTTCCTGGGCAGCCCAGGCTGGGGCACCAAGGAGTTCTTCGACCTCGCAAAGGGCGCCGCCGACGGCAACTATGGCCTGGTGGACTTCGTACCCGGCAACGATGACCGAACCACGAAGTGGGCCAAGGCGATCGCCGACAACTTCAAGGGTGTACCGGCCAATTTCGTCGTGGGCGCCAATTATGACGGCACCATGATGCTCCTGACCGCTATGGAGAAGGTCGGCTCGGATCCGCGCAAGGTTCGTGAGACCATGCTGGCGACCAAGGGTTATGCCGGCATCATCGGCCCGTTCACCTTTGACACGGTGGGCAATGGCCTGCGCCAGGCGTACATCTTCAAAATCGAGAACAACAGCATCAAGAGCGTGAAGACCCTGCGCGAATAATCCGGGCGAGGGGGGCCGGTCACATACCGGCCCCCCGGCAACCCGCCTGGGGCCATTCACGCAAGGGGAGGTCACACCATGCAATTCATCCTCCAGCTGTTGGTCCAGGGCCTCGCCATGGGGGCGATCTACTCCCTGGTGGCTCTGGGCTTCGTCTTGCTGGTCAACGCTGTCAACATCATCAACTTCGCCCAGGGTGAGTTCGTCATGTTGGGCGCCTTCCTGGCCTACACCTTCAGTGCGACGATGCACTGGCCCTACTGGGCCGTCGTGATCGGCGTGACCATCTCCGCTGGTCTGATCGGTGTGATCTTTGAGCGGACGGCCTACTACCCTCTGCGCGGCCGGGAGCCCAGTACGTTCCTGGTCAGCACGCTGGCGGCCTCGGTCTTTCTGCGCAACCTGGCCCAACAGATCTGGGGCCCCGTGCCCTTCTCCTTTACCGAGCCCTTTGGGCAGGAAGTGCTGAAGGCGGGCGCGGTCACCATTGTACCGCAATACCTGCTAATCTTGGGTGCAACCGCCCTCCTGGTGGGCGCGCTCTTCTGGTTCCTCTTCCGCACCCGCCTCGGCAAAATGATGCGGGCCGCCTCCCAGGACCGGGTGGCGGCGCAAGTCATCGGCATCAGAGTCGAGATGATCGGGATCGTTACCTTTATCATCGCAGCGGCCTCGGGCGCTATGGCAGGTGTGCTGGTGGCGCCAATCTTCTTCGTCAGCATCGAAATGGGCTTCGGCCTGGGTTTGAAGGCCTTCATCGCGACCATCATCGGCGGATGGGGGAGCGTTCCCGGCGCCATCGCCGGCGGCTTCCTCCTGGGCGTGCTCGAAGTTGCGGCCTCCGCCTTTAACTCGACTTACAAGGACATCTTCGCCTTTGGCATTTTGATCCTGTTTCTGATTGCGCTCCCGAAGGGCATCTTCGGCGAAAAAATTGCCGAAAAAGCGTAG
Organism: Symbiobacteriaceae bacterium; assembly: GCA_027356675.1. Next base: position 4,167 of record DAHVXO010000116.1, read on the forward strand.
GAGGGCCGCCATGGATCGCCGCTCCGGATGGAGTCTCCTGGCTACGCTGGCCCTTGCGGCAGCGCTGCCAATCGTCGTCACAGACCGCTACGGCATTCAACTGCTCAACATGGCACTCATCTTTTCGATCCTCACCCTGGGGTTCTACGTGCTCTTCGGTCTGACGGGGATCTTCGCCGTCAGCCAGGTGGCGTTCTGGGGGATCGGCGCCTACACGTCGGCGATTCTCACGGCGACGTACAAGTGGCCGTTTTGGGGCGGCTTGCTCGCTGCGATGGTGGTGACCACCATGGCTGGTGTGCTGCTGGGGCTGCCCACGTTGAAGCTGCGCAGTTACTACCTGACGATGACGACCATCGGCTTCGCCGAGGCCGTTCGCATCATCGCGACCAACGCCGATAGGCTGACCGGCGGGCCCAACGGCATCGGGCGCATCCCGGCGCCCCAGATCGGCCCACTGCTGCTCAACACACCGGCTCGGATGTTCTACCTCTCCCTCGCCTTGCTCGGCGTCATCATTCTCGGTCTGATCCGCCTGTCGCACTCGCGGCTGGGCCGGTCGATGCAGTCGGTCCGCGACGATGAGCTTGCCGCCGAAGCGATGGGCGTCAACGTGACCCGCATCAAGGTGATGGCCTTTGCGCTCTCGGCGCTGGCGGGCGGCATTGCCGGCCCGCTCTACGGTGCCCTGACGGCGTTCATCAGCCCGGACGCCTTCACGCTCGCTGTCACCGTTCAGGTGACGGCCATGCTGGTGATCGGCGGCCGGTCTTCGATTCCCGGTGCGGTGGCAGGTGCGGTCCTGCTCACTTACCTGCCCGAGTGGCTCCGGCAGCTGAAAGACTGGTACATGGCAATTTATGGGCTCGGATTGCTGGTGATCCTGATTTTCCTGCCCGAGGGGCTGGGGGGCGGGGTGCGCAAGCTCTGGACCAGACTGGTCCGCCGGTGGCACGCCGGGTCTGGCAAGGCTGAACCGGGAGGTGCTGCCCGATGATGCTGGAGCTCAAGGGCCTCACCAAGCGTTTCGGCGGCCTCATGGCCGTCAACCATCTGGATATGGCGATTGGCGCCGGAGAGATTCACGGGCTGATCGGCCCCAACGGATCGGGTAAGACCACCACCTTAAACCTGGTGAGCGGGCTCTACACGGCCGATTCCGGTGAGATCGCGGTGGATGGGACCCCGGTCACCAAGCTTCGCCCATCGGACCGGACCCGGCTGGGGCTGGCCCGGACCTTCCAGAACATCCGGCTCTTCCCCCGCCTCTCGGTGCGGGACAACGTGGCGATGGCCCGCCACAGCCGCTCCCGGGCGGGTCTGCTGGAAATTTTCCTGCGCACGCCCGCACAGCGACGGGAGGAGGCCGAGATCCGAATGGAGGCCGAGCGGGCGCTGGCGCTGGTAGGGCTGACCGCCCGGGCCTCTGACAGCCCGGCCGATTTGCCGTACGGGGACCGGCGCCGGCTGGAGATCGCCCGGGCGCTGGCGACAGGGCCCAAGCTGCTTTTGCTGGATGAACCAGCCGCCGGCATGAACCCCACGGAGAAGCGTGACCTGGTGGGCCTGATCCGCCGCATCAACCAGGATCTCGACATCACCATTTTGCTGATCGAGCACGACATGAACGTGGTCATGACCGCCTGCCACCAGATCACGGTCCTCAATTTCGGGGCGAAGATCGCTGAAAGCACGCCGGCCGAGGTACGGCGCAACCCGGCAGTGATCGAAGCGTACCTGGGAAAGGGGGCCCACCATGCTGGAACTTAAGCACGTCGACCTGTTTTACGGGCAAGTGCAGGCGCTGTTCGATATCACGTTACGGGTCGAGCAGGGCGAGATCGTCACCCTGGTGGGTGCGAACGGGGCCGGCAAGACCAGCCTGCTCAAGACCATCAGCGGGATGCTCACCCCGGCGCAGGGCAGCATCACCTTTCTGGGTGAGGCGATCGGTGGGAAGCCACCGGAGCAGGTTGTCCGCCGCGGCATCGCTCACGTGCCCGAGGGGCGTCGGGTCTTCCCGGGCCTGACGGTCACCGAGAACCTGGAGGTCGCCGCATACGCCCTGGGTTACCGGGACCAGCAGGTCCGGACCGACGTAGCCCGGGTCTTTGCGGTCTTCCCCGGGCTCGAGCGCCGTGCGAAGAGTTACGCCTGGTCGCTCTCGGGAGGCGAACAGCAGATGCTCGCCATCGGGCGGGGCCTCATGGCGCACCCCAAGCTGCTGATGCTGGATGAACCCTCGCTAGGTCTCGCCCCGATCCTGGTCGAAGAGGTCCTGCAGGTGGTGGGTGACATCAACCGTGAAGGGACCACGATCCTGCTGGTGGAGCAGAACGCCAGCCTGGCGCTGGGGTTGGCCCACCGGGCATACGTGCTGGAGAACGGGCGGATAGCCCTGGAGGGAACCGGGGCGGACCTCCTGCGCAATCCACAGGTGGCCCTTGCCTACCTCGGCGGCGTGGAGGTGTAGTGAAGGGCCCGGTGCGATCAGCGTGTCAGTAAAGAGCCGGCGCCTGAAAAAGGATCCCGGCTCTTTCTGCTCACAGCAGCCCCAGTGCTCCCGGTGGGAGTACGGGGCCCGCGAAAAGTGTCGCCGCTCGCGCAACTGGGTATGGTAGAATCGGGAGAGATGCCGAGAAGCAAGGAGCGAAATGATCGTGCCGCAGACCCATCCTGTCTCCATTCACTGCGAAACACATGGCCTGGCCGGCAACCTGGTGCTGCCTGAGGGTGCTGCTCAGGCCACACCGGTACCGGGCGTCCTTTTCCCCGGGGAACCCGGGCCCTCGCCACAGATTCGCTACTCCGATGAAGGCGCCAAGCAGTGGCCGGTCCTCTGGAGCGAAGCGCTGGGCGGGGCTGGACTCGCCGCACTCTGCTATGACCAACGGGGTGGCGGCCTTAGCAGCGGCGCCTACCACGAGGCCGACTGGACAGGCCTTTACGCGGATGCTCGAGCCGCTGCTGACCTGCTGCGCCTGCAGCCCGAGGTCAGCCAGGTGGCGGCCGTCGCCTGGGGCGATGGTTGCGGGTTTGCCCTCCAGCTTGCAGCGGAGGGCCTGGTCCAGGCCCTGGTGCTCATGTCGCCGGCTTACCACACCGCCGAGGAGCGCTATACAGCGGACATCAGCGCACTGGCCGCCCGGCGGGGCCTGTCGGACCGGGTGGTCCGGATCCGGGTGGACCAGTGGAAGGGCGAAGTACTGGCCACCGCCCGCCGGGTGGAGGAAGGCGAAACGATGGCCATGACGGAAGTGGGCGGCCGCACCGTCCTGGTCAACCTGATGCGCTTTCTGCAGACCACGGCGTTCAACCCCGCCGCCGTCCTTGAGCGGGTGACCGTCCCGGTGCTCCTCCTGCACGGGCAGGACGACACCGCCATCCCCCCGGCCGAGTCTGCAGCCATGGCGCAGGCGCTCTCGGGCCCGGTCGAGCGGATCGTCTATCCCGGTGTGGCACACTTCTTGTATCGCCATCCGCGCGCCGTCGCCGATGCTGCTGCGTGGCTGAAGCGAACCCTGGCAGACTGAGGGGGTCAGACCGTGCAGGACCAGTCGAAGCCCCTGCTGACCAAAACGGGCTCGGCCTCGGCCATACCGGCCGAGACCGTGCTCGACCACTAGGAGGTCACCCCATGCTGGCGAAGCTGCTGCAGGCATCCCAGGAGGGCGGCCTGACCATCACCCACGCCTACCTCGGGCATATCAAAAAGGATGAGGAACGCAAGATCCTGGCCCATGCCGATGCCATGGCGTGGGCGGACGTCGAACCCAGCGTCCGCGCTGTGTTCGAAGGGTACCTGAACCAGGCGGTGGCCGGGCCGCCCGGGGAGGTCAACTTTCCCTGCGCCTACACCGGCGAGGTGCTCGCGGTGGACAAGGTCGTCTCGGTGGACTACGACCGCACCCGAAACCGGCCAGCGGTGGAGGTCCTGGAGGCTGTGCGTGACATGCATCAGGTTGACCTCGCCGCCCTGGTCGATCTGGGCAATGCCCTCGCCTATAAAGTCATGGCGGCGGGTGCGGTCAAAAACCACATGCTTGGCATGCTGCGCCTGCAATTGATACCGACGGCCGGGGCCCGTCCCGTGCCATTCGTCTTCGCTACCCTCTGCGACCTGGACGACCGCGCGGAATCGCTCTTCGATGAGATGAAGGGCCGCTTCGTCACCCAGGAGCTGCACAATGTGGTACGGCGGGGGAGCGTGTCCCGGGCAGTCTTCTTTCCCTGCCTGGATGAGGACGGTCGGGAGATGGCGGACCTTCTGGTTTACGCCACTAGCGGCGCCGGCGCCTGGTTCAAGGCGCTGGAGGCCACGCGGCGGCTCAGCCCCCGGCGGGAAGGTCAGGCGCTGGTGCGCATGATTACCGAGCAGAGCAGCGGCGGCGAGGTGCCACACAGCCTGTTCCACCAGATGGGCGAGCATCTCCTCGTCGAAGCCGTGGATGGCATCCGGGCGGAGTCGGTGGCGGACAGTGTCGAGAAGGCCGTGGGGTATGGCATCGACCGCAAGGGCTTCCTCTCCAGTTGGGAGACCACCTTTGGGAGCCGGGAGTACCGGCCCGCCTACGGGGCGCTCTTCGAGCCGGAGCGGGAGAAGCCGACCAAGCTGAAGATGCAGGCCGGCGATATTCTCATTAGCCTGACCCCGGCTGATTTGCAGCACTTCCGGCAGGTTACGGCGGGCGGCCAGACGTTTATCGTCTTCGCGGTGCCGGAGCAGGCGAAAGTTGTGGTCGGGAAAGACCTCGACCTCAAGATTCGACCCGTGGCGCTGAATGACTTGCGAGCATGGCTCGGCGGACAGTCTGAGTGAACCCGTTGTGGCGCCGTCCTCACGGCTGCGCGCTCAGTACGAGCAACGCCCCCAGGTTGTTGAGCATATGCAGGGCAAGCGCCCCCATCAGGGAGCGGTCCCGCTCAACTTGCCACGCCATGTACAGCCCGAGTAGCCCGGTTGGGATAACACCCGCCGGCCCGTGGGCCAGCCCGAAGGCCGCCGCCGAAAGGGTGGCCGCGACCCAGAACCGGAGCCGCCGCCGGAGCAGGCCGAAGAGCAGGCCACGGAAGAGGACCTCCTCGGCGATGGGGCCCGCCACGCCCACCGTGACGGCCAGCCAGAGGAGCGGTCCGAGCCGCCCGCCCCCCACCACCGCGTAGACCACGTGTTCTATTACCCGCCAGGGCTCGGACGGGTTCCACCCCACTGCGTTCCAGGCCACCTGTAAGCCCAGGACCCCTGCGACCCCTGCAGCCAGCCGCAACAAGGCTCCCAGGGTATCCTCCGGCTGGGCGAGCCCGGCCAGCGCCACCTCTCGGGCAGGTCGGAACAGGCAGAGTACCAGGACCGGACCCAGGGTCTGCCCCATCACCAGCAGGGCAACCAGCCCGGCCACCACCCCTTCGGTAATGTACGGCGGATGCGCCACGAAGACATACTCCAGCAGATCAAATCCACGGAACGCCAGGGCCACCAGGCTGCCAACGGTAATGCTTGTCGCCACCAGGGACATGCCGGCCGAAAGCAGCACCCACTGCCACCATGGCGCCCGCCTGACAGGAACCAGCAGGCTCGCCACCCCCCCATTTTTGCCCGTCACCGATTCAAACGGGTTCGGGGGCCGAAATGTTCGGTAGGCGCAGGAGAAGTCCGCAAAAAAAGAGACCCCCGTGGAAGGTCTCTTGCTTTGGAACCTAAAGCTCGTTGTCTGAGGGCCGGCGAGCGTGGGCGATGCGGCTGGCCGCCGCCGCCGCTATCGCCGCGACCAGGTCGTCCAGAAATGTATGGCAGGCGCCGTGCTTGTGTGCGTTCAGCGTGCCGATGATCAGCGGCTTGGTCTTATCCAGGTACCCAAAGTTGGTCAACCCGATGGAACCGTACACGTTGGTGATCGAAAGGGCGAGAATCTCGTCCACGCCGTATAGAAAGTCATCCTTGGCGACGATGGACTGGAGCGGTTCGGGCAGTTGCTTCTGCTCTGCCAGCATGTCCAGTGCGATGCCGGTCAGAATTGCATGCTGGACCTCCCGCTTCTTCACGACCGCATCGACGCCGCCGAGACACTCTTGGAGAGTGAGCTCCGGGTAATATCCCTTCTGGATCTCAAGGACCACCTGGGCGATCTCGGGCAGCGTTACCCCCCGCTGGTTTAACAGCGCTAGCACCGCCTTCAACATGCGGACCCACCTTCCTTGCACACTTGTTTACTTTGCGCGGACAACAGTATGCCGGGAATACCCGTTACGTGACAGTCTCAATGGGTGCGATGGTCACCCGGTTGCGGCCGGCGTGTTTAGAGGCGTAGAGCGCCTCGTCCGCCCTGGCGATCAGGCGGCTCTTGCCCTGGTCCAGTTCGTAGCGAGCGACGCCGAGGCTCACGGTCACCCGCAGCTTGATGCCGGATGTGAAATCGAGCACCTCGTGGGCCGCGATGGACCGGCGAATCTCCTCGGCGATCTCGCGCAGCACCAGGTCACCGAAGAGATGGCCATACGTGTCGTTGACGGACTTGAAGCGATCGATGTCTAGCAGAATCAGGGCCAGCGCCCCGCCCTCAAGATAGGCCTGTCCCAGGGTGATGCCGAGCGTCTGCTGGAAGTGCCGGTGGTTCGCCAGACCGGTCAGGCCGTCCGTGCTTGAGAGGGCTGCTTGCCTGCGCAGATACCGCAGGCCCGTAAGGGCCAGTTCGGCGAGACGGGCTGCGGTATGCAGAACGGCCGAATCGATGGCGCCGCCGCGGACCGCCAGGAGTCCGACCGGTTCATCCTCTTCAAGCAGAGGCAGATAGACGGTGCCATGTTCGCCCGGGTAGGGTGATCATGAGCGCAGGGCCTTGTATGCCGCCGGATCCGACACCAGCGGATCCCACGTCGGCTCACCGTCCATCCCGGCGAAGGCCCGCACTTCGAGGCTCCCGGCATCAGAGAGGCCCAGCAAGGCGAAGGCCCGTCCGGAGCCGCCTGCGCTGAGGGCGGTCAGGATCCCATGTACCAAGCGCTGCCAGTCGGATCCGTTGAGGTGCTCGATCAGGCCGGTAATGCGCTCCAGATCCTGCTCCACCGCCTGGAGCCGGCCCTTGGCCAGCCTGAACTCGGCGATCGAGCGAATCAGGGCGGCCCCGAGGGCCAGCGCCGCCAGCAGGG
>DAHVXO010000189.1 GCA_027356675.1 Symbiobacteriaceae bacterium
GCCCACCTCTGAGTGTTTGCCGACTACCTGGTTCCGTGTTCGGTCACGATAGATTTCACCCCGGACCAGCCGGAGGTGGACCCGACCTGGCCATCATGCCATGGGATCTTGCAGTGCAAGGCCCTCACGCCCGATGACCTCAAGACAAACCACGTACGCTCACGAATCCGCAAATTCGAGTAACACTTTGATGAGAGGCTGAGTTGGCAGTGGAAAGGGCGATCCATAGTCAAAGGCTATGGAGAAAGCACGGAAAACCATCGCAAGGGGTCGAAAGGGTAGTCAAAGGCATGGAAAGGCATCGAAAAGCATCGAAAAGCATCGCTGGGATCCCAAAATGCAGGGATTGGAATTCGGAAGGAACGAAAGGCTCTGAGTGATAGGCTGCCTCTATGGGGTGGACTTGTTTGCTGGTCGCAAGGCTTGAAAAACGAGCAAAAGGGATTGTGAGGTGGGAAGACGCCTTTACCTGCTGTTACACGCAGTTTGTCAGGGCAGCAAAGCTGCGGCCGCCGCGTCCAGGTACCAGTAGGCCCGACCGCTTGCGAGGACCCGGGCGGCAGGGTAACGGAGCCTCGCCGCGCACGGATCAGATAGGATCTCCCTGACTACCTTGGCCTTATCCGCGCCTGTCACCAGAAAGATCACCTGCCGGGCGGCCGCCAGTGCGGGAAGCGTCAGGGTGAGCCGGACGCTGGGGGCCGTCGGCGACTCGCCCACAGCCACCCAGCCCTGCCGGTCGGCCAGGGCGGCCGTGCCGGGAAAGAGCGAGGCGGTATGGCCATCGGCCCCCATCCCCAGGAGGGCGAGATCGAAGGTGGGAAAGGCTTCGCCTGCGAAGCGGCGCCGCAGGATCGCTTCGTAGGACCGGGCCGCCTCCGCCGGGTCGGCTTGGTGGGTCGGCATCGGGTGGACCTGCGCCGCCGGAACGGGGAGGTGGTCGATCATCGCCTCCCTGGCCATCCGGTAGTTGCTCTCAGGGTCAGCATGGGCGACGTACCGCTCATCTCCCCAGAAGAGGAGCGCATGCGCCCAGGGTACTCGCTCACGGTACGGGCCGGCCAGGAGCTCATAGAGCCGGCGCGGCGTCCGCCCGCCCGCCAGCGCCAGGGTGAAGCGCCCCCGGGTCGCGACGGCCTCCCCGGCAGCCGCCGCGAAGGTGCTGGCGGCCGCCTGGCTCAGCGCCTCCAAGTCGGGGTAGACACCGACTACCGGGTCGACCACGATCTGTCATCCTTCCCCAGGAGGCGGTCGGCCTCAGCCGGCCCCCAGGAGCCGGTGGCATATGAGTAGACCTGTGAATCCCGCTCCAGCAGAGGCGTAAAGAGCCGCCATGCCGCCTCGACCTCATCGGCCCGGATGAAGAGGGTAGGGTCTCCGTGCATCACATCTAATAGAAGGGTCTCATAGGCGTCCGGGAGGGGTCCGTGGACGTCGGCATAACGGAAGCTCAGCTGTTGGGTCTGCAGGTCGAAGTGCGCGCCGGGGGCTTTCACTTCGAAGGTCAGAGCAAACCCCTCATCCGGCTGGAGGGTGATGACCAACGAATTGGAGGTAGGACCGTTGGGGCCGAAGGCCTTGAAGAGAGCGACGGGCGGGTGGCGGAAGGTGACGACCACCTGGCTGGTCCGGCGGGGAAGCCGCTTCCCGGTCCGTAGGTAGAAAGGGACACCCTGCCAGCGCCAGTTGTTCACTTGGAGGCGCAGGGCGACGAAGGTCTCCGTGCGGGAGCCCGGGGGCACCCCGGGCTCATCCCGGTAGCCGCGCATGGCCTGGTCCTCAATCACACCGCTGGTGTACTGGCCGAGGACGACGTCCTCCGGCCCGATCGGGGCGATCGATTCCAGCACCTTCACCTTCTCATTGCGGATGGAATCCGCTTCAAAGGCGCCACCTCCATGGCCGTCAGGGTCAGGATCTGCGTCAGGTGGTTCTGGATCATGTCCCGCAGGGCGCCGGCCTGGTCATAATACCCGGCCCGCCCTTCAACACCGAGACGCTCCGCGACGGTGATCTCCACCCGCTCGACCCGGTCCCGGTTCCAGACGGGCTCAAAGAGTGCATTGGCGAACCGGAAGGTCAGCAGGTTTTGCACCGTCTCCTTGCCGAGGTAGTGGTCGATCCGGTAGATCTGCTCCTCGCGAAAGTGGCTATGGACGAGCTGGTTGAGCGTCTCCGCAGTGGCAAGGTCCCGGCCAAACGGCTTCTCGATCACCAGTCGGACCCAGCCGTCGCCCTGATTCAGACCGGTCTGCCCCAATCCAAGGATGGCGGCAGGGAAGGCGGCCGGGGGCATCGCGAGGTAAAAGACTCGGTTTCCCGCAAGGCCGCCGGAGGCCTCCAGCGCCAGGATCCGGTCCCGCAGATTCCGATAGCCCTGGGCGCCGGCCACGGACTGGTAGAAGAGAGTCTGCTCGCACCAGGTCCGGACTCCGTCATCGGTGGGGATGCCGGATTGCGCCAGTCCTTCCAGCGCCCAGGCGCGAAACGAAGCGTCATCCAGCGTGGCGTTCCGGGCTGCACCCAGGATCAGGCTGCCCGGAGCGAAATGTCCACGGGTATGGAGCTGGTAGAGGGCTGGCAGCAGCTTGCGATGTGTCAGGTCGCCGTGGCCGCCCAGGATCAGGAAGAGATGCTTGTCCGACTGCACACCCTAGCCCTCCCGTTTAACGGCATGGCCACCGAACTTGCCTCGCAGCATGGACAGCAGACGGGCCGGGAATGCGTCCGCGTCCCGGGACTGAATCCGCTGGATCAGCGAAAGGGTAATCACCGGGGCCGGGACGTTCAGGTCGGTCGCTTCCTGAACGGTCCAGCGCCCTTCGCCGGAATCGGGGACGAAGGGGGCAATCCCCGCCATGGTAGGATTCGCTTGCAGAGCATCCGCTGTCAGGTCGAGGAGCCAGGAGCGGATGACGCTGCCGTGCCGCCAGATCTCGGATACCTGTGACAGGTCAAGGCTCAGTTCCGCCTTCTTTTCCATGATGGCGAAGCCTTCGGCGTAGGCCTGCATCATCCCATACTCGATCCCATTGTGGATCATCTTGACGAAGTGGCCGGCGCCCGACGGACCGACGTGGCCCCATCCCTTCTCTGGGCTGGGGGCCAGGGCCGCAAAGAGTGGGTTGAGCCGCCCGACGGCCTCGGGGTCGCCGCCGATCGTCAGGCTATAGCCCTCTTGCAGCCCCCACACACCGCCGCTGGTCCCGACGTCGACGAAGTGAATGCCGCGCGCCCGGAGTGTCTGGCTCCGCCTACTGCTATCCTTGTAGTTGGAGTTCCCGCCGTCCACGATCGTGTCGCCCGGTGCCAAGAGCGGCATCAGATCGGTGAGGGTCTGGTCCACGGGATCGCCTGCCGGCAGCATTAGCCAGATGACGCGGGGGGTCTGCAGGTCTCCTGTCAATGCGTCCAGGGACCCGGCGGTTTGCGCCCCCTTGCCGGCAATCAGCGCGACCGCTGCCGGATCACGGTCGAAGCCGACCACTCGATGCCCGCGCTGCAACAGCCGCTCTGCCATGTTGGCGCCCATGCGCCCCAAGCCAATCATCCCCAACTCCACGGGAACCCCTCCTGCTCTCACTCCGGTCAGAGGTCTGTGATGGGACGCCTGGCAGATGGACGTTCGGGAATGTGGTCCTTGAATCCTCTGTCCGGTCGGCGTTCGTCTATATCCTGAACCGCCGAGGCGGCCCGTAACCGGTCGGCCGGCGAAGAGTATCCGAAACGCGGCGAGATCACCCGCGCTGTAAACGAGGAGAGCAGCCACTCGGACTGCTCTCTAGAGACTTGTGAGGCTGCTATCGCACTGTCACCACGATTTTGCCCTTCATCTGCTGCGTGTCGAAGGTGTACACGCACGCGTACGCGGTCTAGCGGGCTCCGTTATCCGCCCATGTGCCAGCCTCTGACGTCGACCAGACAGAGCGGCCCAGGCGGGCCGAGTTCAGCACCAGGTAGCCAACGCCGACGATGATCCACAGGGCGGCACCGACCATGGCGATCAGGGCCGCTACACGGGAGTCGCCGCCGCCCATGATGCCCAGTACGATAACGGCCAGGAGCATGGCGACGTTGACTACCAGGCCTGCCAGCGGCAGCACCGCATGCCGCATCACCGAGAATTGCTTGGTCTTGAAGAAAGCGACGAAGGCGACCAGGTTGGTAAAGCCATAGATCAGGAAGGTGCCGATGTTCGACAGCAAGGTGACCGCTGTGAGGTTCCGCAGCGAGATGACCCCGAAGCCGCCGATGAGGGCTGAGACCACGGACATCAGCAGGACGCTGTAGTGGGGGGTGGAAAACCGGCCGTGCAGGAGGCCGAGGATCGTGGGCACCTCGCCGTCACGGCCCATGGCGTAGGTGACCCGGACGCCGGTGTTCATGCAGGCAAGGGCGCTGCCGAAGACGGCGATGGCCACGGAGGCGGCGACGACGACCATCAGCACGAACCCGGACCCGCCCAGAAGCGAATCACCCAGGACCTTGACCATGTCGCCGACGGGGGCGGAGGACTTGGCGGCGGCGGCATACCCTTCACCGTTGACGAAGAAGCCGACGCCGAAGTACTCGAAGAGGTAGAACATAAGGCCTTGGATGACCAGCGAGAGCAGGACGCCCCGGCTGACGTGCTTGATGCTCGTGGCCTCAGCGGCCAGGGCCGTCGCCGATTCGAACCCGACCATCAGCAGGATGGCGATGGTCGATTGGAACAGCACCCCGCTGAAGGAGTGGGGCCGGATTACATCCAAGGCGGTGGTGTGGACGAAGGTCACGTGGTCGGGGTTCAGCACCCGGTAGCTGATCGCCAGCACGGTCACCGCTACGAGCGTCACGATTTGGATGACATTAATCACAAGTGCGCTGGTCGTCGATCCGTTGACGCCACGGAAGGCAATGTAGCCGGTGAGGAGCGAGGCGACCACGGCGACGATCACTTGGACCGGGATGCTCAACTCCACCCCGAATTGGCCGGAGATGTAGGCGACCAGCGTTGCCAGCATCGCCACCATGACGCCCGGGTAGACCCAGTAGTAGAGGTGGGAGAGCCAGCCGGCGGAGTACTTGGCGAGCCGTGCCCACTTCTGTAGCTTCCCTTGCTGGTGGTCGAGGAAGGCCCGCTCTGCAAAGTAGTAGGAACTGCCAGTCCCGGCCTCCGGGTAAAGCTCGGCCAGTTGGGAGTATGAAGCCGCTGTCATGAAGGCGAGGATCAGGGCGAGGCCTACGCCGGCCCAGGTGTCGAGCGCTGTGCTCGCCCCGGTGATGTCGGTCTGGGCCGCCTGGAGTTGGTACGTGAGCCACAGGAACGCACCCGGAGCGATGAGGGCCATCGCATTCACGGTAACACCGGTCAGATTGAGGGTCTTCTGCAAGGCTGGCTGTGACATCGGTACCCGCCTCCACATGTCAAGTTTCCTGACATTTCCCGCATTCGGGATCGTGGTGCTTAGAATAGGGCCTTGGCAGGTATCTTGTCAAACCTTTGACAGGCAAGTTCACATGCAAAACGGGAATGGCAGGCATAACGAGCCAAGACGGCACGCCCTGGCTCTTGTGGAGGGCGAACGGACAAGAGCGGCCGCAAAGGAGGACATCGGCCTTGGCTTTGACCGGGACGGGCACTTCACCGACGCCTACTCTGCCCATCCAACGGAAATCAGGCCGCTGCTGGAGCAGAACGGCCTGACGTTTGTGGCGATGATCGGGAGCGAAGGACTGCGCACCGTGAGCGAGAGCGTCGTCAACCAGTTGACCGGTCAGGACTGGGAGGCCTGGGTAGAGCTCAACTACCAGCTAGCGCAGGACTCCACAGTCCACGGGGCGGCGATTCATCTGCTCGCGGTGGCGCGCAAGGCGTAGGGAAGGGGTCAGCGGCGCTCGTACAATAGAAAGAGCAGCACCAGCGTGATCGCCACCGCTGCCAAGGCGGTGATGAGCGCAAACCTGACCGGGTTATCCTCCGCCTTGCGGGCGGTCGCCGCACCGGCCAGGGGCGGGTCGGGTCGGGATATGTACGAGAGATCCACCTGGCCCGGGTTCGCCAGGTCCGCCAGCAGCGCCCCCCCATGGGCGTACCGCTCCTCGGGTCGGCGCCGCATGCAGCGGGCGATGATCGCCGCCAGGTACTCCGGCGTCTCCGGCCGGAGCGACCGCACCGGCGCTGCCGTGGCTGTCAGGTGCAGGTGCATGGTAGTGAGCGGGTGCTCGTCGTAAAAGGGTAGCTTGCCGGTCAACATCTCATATAAGGTGATGCCGAAGGCGTAGATGTCCACCCGGGGCGTCCCGCGCTCCCCGCGGATCTTCTCTGGCGCCATGTACTCGGCCGTTCCGGCCAGGCCGGAGAAGCCGCGCCACGTGACCCGGGCCATCCCCTTGACCGTGGCGATGCCGAAGTCGATCACGTGCAGGCGACCCGCCGCATCGGCGATCAGGTTCCCGGGCTTCAAATCCCGGTGCACGATCCCGAGCCGGTGGCAGTAGGCCAGCAAATCCGCCAACTGATTCGCATACCCGACAACCGCGGGCACTGGTAGCGGACCAGCCTGCAACCGCTGTTCGATGGTCTCCCCATCGATGAACGCCAGTGCCAGGTAGGGGCGGTTGCCGTCCTCCCGGGCCGCCACCAGGCGGGGGGCCGCCGGATGCTGGAGTTTCTGACCGATCGCCAGCTCCCGCCGGAAGCGCTCGAAGGTGGCGGCATCGCCTAGCTGCATCACATCTGGTAGTTTGAGCACCACAGTCTCACCGGTGCGCGTATCCTCCGCAAGATAGGCCATGGCCATGCCGCCCTGCCCGAGTTGGCGGCGGAGCACGAAATGGTCGACCTTATCCCCCGGTTGCAGACCGGCCATCAGGCTCCCCCTTGCTTAACCCTTCAGAGCGAGCACCATGAGCGTCAGGTTGTCGCCGCCGCCGCGCCGGTTGCCCTCGGCGATCAGCGCCGGTACGGCAGCCTCCAAATCAGGGCTGTTCAACAGGGCCGCCGTGATCTCCTCCCGGCTGAGATAGGCGGTGAGCCCATCGGTCATCAGGGCGAAGCAATCGCCGGGGCGGATGGCGCCCTCCCGGATGTCCGGGCGGACCGCCATCTCCATGCCGATGGCCCGGGTCAGGAAGCTCCGCCGCTGATCGGCCCCGGCCGGACGCTGGTTGAACAGGCCCGCCCCAAACCGGGGCACCGGCGAAGCCGCATGGTGGTCCGAAGTGAGCTTTTGCGCGGCCCCGCCCCGGATCAGCAGGCACTGCGTGTCCCCCACGTGGCTGATGTAGTAGCGATCGCGACACAAGAGGAGCGATGTCATGGCGCACCCCATGTTGGAGGCGGATGACATCGCCCACGACATATCGAAGACATGGAAATTGGCCCGGGCCGTGGCCTGCTCCAGGCGGCGGCTCGGGTCCGTGCTGTAGCGTCCGAAGTAGTACTCCTGCTGCAGGGTGGCGACGGCTTCGGCCGAGGCGACCTCGCCGGCGTTGCGACCGCCGATCCCATCGGCGATGATGAAGAGACTCCCCAGCCGAGTCCGGATATCGGCATCCGGGGGGATGTAGTGGCTGGCGTAGTCCTCGTTGGTCGGCCGGACCTGGCCGCGATCGGAACAGATGACGACCTGATTCGCTTCCAACACTCCGCCCACCCCCGCAACACCCAACCTGCTTGCATTTTAGGGCGCGGGGGACGGGAACGCAACAGCGAGTGTCAGGAAATATTACATGACATGAAAAACAACCTGACAGGGGTGCAGGGGAATCCAGCGACCCCCCCGTACTATCCCTGCGAATAAGAAGGGAGATGGGCCCGTGGCGGCTAGACCCAAGACGAAGGAAGACGTTCTGCAGGCGGTGCGCGAGCACGATGTGCGCATCATCCGTTTGAAATTCACCGATATTCTGGGCATCGTCAAGGATGTGGCGATCCCGGCGGCGCAACTGCCAAAGGCGCTCGACAACAACCTCCTCTTCGATGGGTCCGCGATTGAGGGCTTCGTGCGAATGGAGGAGTCCGACCGGCTGCTGAAGCCGGATCCGAGCACGTTTACCATCTACCCGTGGGAGGATGGGGGACGGACGGCGCGGCTCATTTGCGACGTGCTGAATTCGGATGGGACCCCGTTCGAGGGTGACCCCCGGGGCAACCTCAAGCGGGTGATGGACGAGGCACAGCACATGGGCTTCACCTTCATGGTTGGGCCGGAGCCGGAGTTTTTCCTGTTCCAGCGGGACCCGGATGGGCGGCCGACCACGAAGACCAACGATCAGGGCGGGTACTTCGACCTTGGGCCGGTGGACCGGGGGGAGGAGTGCCGGCGAGATATCGTCCTGGCGCTGGAGCAGATGGGCTTTGAGGTGGAGTCCTCGCACCACGAGGTGGCGCCGGGGCAGCATGAGATCGACTTCAAGTACGCCGATGCGGTGACAGCGGCGGATCACATTACGACGTTTCGGCACGTGGTACGGACGATCGGGGTGCAGCACGGGCTGCATGCGTCGTTCATGCCCAAGCCGCTCTTTGGGGTGGCGGGGTCGGGGCTGCATCTGCATATGTCGCTCTTCCGGGGGGCGGCGAACGCCTTCTATGCGAAGGAGAGTCCGGACGGGCTCTCCGATGTGGCGCTGCACTTCCTGGCGGGGGTCCTGGAGCATGCGCCTGCGTTTACGGCCGTCTGCAATCCGCTCATCAACTCGTATAAGCGGCTGGTGCCGGGGTACGAGGCGCCGGTCTATATCGGCTGGTCGGAGCGAAATCGGTCGCACTTCGTGCGGGTGCCGGCGCGGCGGGGGCAGTCGACCCGGCTGGAGTTGCGCAGTCCAGACCCGAGCTGTAACCCGTACCTGGCGCTGGCGGCGGTGCTGGCGGCGGGGTTGGATGGGGTTCGCCAGGGCATCATGCCGCCGGAGCCGGTCAATCGGCGGATGAGTGAAGACGCGGGGACTCTCCCGGCGAACCTGCGGGAGGCGCTGCGGCAGCTGCAGCAGGACACCGTGATCGCCGATGCGCTGGGGGAGCAGATCTACGCCAGTTTTATGGAAGCGAAGCTGATCGAGTGGGATATCTACCGGGCGCAGGTTCACCAGTGGGAGCTCGATCAGTACCTCGGCGTGTTCTGAGGTGGCGCCTCGCCCGGCCCGGTGTAGTTCGGCGACCTGAGCCCGACCGGATTGCAGGCCCTCGGGGGTGTCGATGGCGAAGTCCTCCGAGATGACAACTGCGACGAGGAGGACTCTGCGTGACGATGCCGGTCGGCCGGAGCGAGGACCTGGAGGGTATGCTGCGGCAGCATTTCGGCCTGGAGCAGTTTCGGCCGCTGCAGCGGGAGATCATCACCGCAGTGCTCGATGGGCACTCGGCCATGGCGATTCTACCCACCGGGGGCGGCAAGTCGCTCTGCTACCAGTTGCCGGCCCTCATGCTGCCTGGCGTGACGCTGGTGATCTCGCCGCTCATCTCATTAATGAAGGATCAGGTCGATGCCCTGGTGGCGCGGGGCATCCGGGCCATCGCCATCAATAGTCAGGATACGGCGGCGGAAGGGCGGGCCAAGCTGGAGGCCTTGGGGCGCGGTGAGGTCAAGCTGGCTTTCGTGGCACCCGAGCGCCTGAGCAACAGCGCCTTCATGGCCGCCTGCCGCCGGGTGACCGTCAGCCTATTGGCGGTGGATGAGGCCCACTGCGTCTCCCAGTGGGGGCATGACTTCCGGCCCGATTATCGGTACATCAAGGACTTTCACGCGGCCATCGGGGCGCCGCCGCTGCTGGCCCTGACCGCCACGGCCCGGCCGGATGTGCGCGATGACGCCATGGCGCAGTTGGGTATCCCCGATGCCCGGGTCTTCACCGACAGCGCCGACCGGGAGAACCTGTGGATCGGCCTCGAGGCTTGCGCTACCGTGGCGGAGCGGCGGGGGAAGATCGCCCATCTGGCCCGGACGACGCCGGGCAGTGTCATCATCTATGTCAGCAGCCGCAAGGATGCGGAGAGCCTGGCCGAGCTGGTGGGGCGGGAGCTCTCCGAGCCCGTCGCCTTTTACCACGCGGGCATGGCCCCGGGCGAGCGGACGGCGGTGCAGAACCGCTTCATGACCGGCCTCTGCCGGGTCGTCGTGGCGACCAACGCCTTCGGGATGGGCATCGATAAGGCGGATATCCGGGCCGTCATCCATGCCGGTGTGCCGGATTCGCTGGAGGCCTACTTCCAGGAGATTGGGCGGGCCGGGCGGGATGGTCTGGCCGCATGGTGCACCATGGTCCTGGTGCCCGGGCTGGATGTGAAGCTGCGGGAGTACCTGCTCCAGCAGGAGCAGAGCACGGGACCGGCGCTGGAGGCGGTCTTCCGCCAGGTGCAGGCCATTGCCCGGGAGGGCGGGGGTACGCTTTCCGTGCCGCGGGATGCAGAGGCCCTGGCCATGCTGGTGGTCTCCCATCTCCAGACGCTCGGGTATCTGGAGTTGGTCTACCGGGGTCCCGAGGGGCTGGAGCTGGTGGCCAAGGCGCCGCTCACGCCGGGGGCGTTGGCGGAAGTGCGGCGCCTGCTGGGCCTCCACGAGCAGACCCGCCAGGAGCGGTTCCGGCGGATGCGCAGCTTTGTCTATCTTAAGGATGGGTGTCGCCGGCAGTACCTGCTCCGGTACTTCGGGGAGAGCGTGCAGCCGCAGGCCGAGGCCTGCTGCAGCGTCTGCCATCCACGGCCGCTGCCGGCGGGGCTGACGGCGGGGGCGGGTGGGTCGCGCCCGAAGAAGAAGGCGGGTCCGGTCCCGGGCGCTGCGCTGCCGGTCCAGCAGCAGGAGGCGGTCTTCGAGCGGCTCCGGGAGTGGCGGCGGGTCAAGGCAAACGAGATGGTCGTGCCGGCCTTTGTCGTCTTCGGCGACAAGGACCTG
>DAHVXO010000230.1 GCA_027356675.1 Symbiobacteriaceae bacterium
CTGCACGCCAGCGCGGGGGACGTGGTGGCGGTGCGCTGGTTTGTGGCGGGGCAGCATCTCGCGGCCTTCGACCAGGAGACACGGTTGACCCAGCGCTTCACAGGCTGGCGTACCTGGTCCGCATCGCTCAAGGACACCCGCCCCTGGCCGGCCGCCTCCTTCACGGTCCGGTTTTACCTGAACGGCATCGAGAAGGCCGCTGTAGACTTCCGGATGGAGTAGGGTTGACCCCGTCGAGCGTTCAGGCACGCTCAACGCGACACGGCAGTTGCCCGCCTCCGCAGGGAGGCGGGCAGTCGCATAAACCTGGTCTAGATCGTGGAGGCGGTAGCCTTGGCGCCCTTCGCTCGGGCCGCCGCCTGGGCCGCCGCCACACGGGCCACCGGGACCCGGTACGGCGAGCAGGAGACGTAGGTCAGGCCCACATTGTGGAAGAACTCGATGGAGGCCGGGTCGCCGCCGTGCTCGCCGCAAATGCCGAGCTTGATATCCGGCCGAACCTTGCGGCCCAGTTCGCAGGAGATGTCAACCAGCTTGCCCACGCCTGTGACGTCGATCGAGACGAACGGGTTCTCCGGTAGGATCTTCTTCTCGACATACTGCGCCAGGAACTTGCCCTCAGCGTCGTCACGGCTGAAGCCGTAAGTCATCTGGGTCAGGTCATTGGTGCCGAAGGAGAAGAATTGAGCGTACTGGGCGATGTCGTCGGAAACGAGCGCTGCCCGCGGGATCTCGATCATGGTGCCGCACAGGTACTTGAAGGTGACACCGAACTTCGCCATGACCTCACGACCAATGCGGTCGGTCATATCCGTCAGGATCTTGAATTCATTTACATGACTGATCAGCGGGTGCATGATTTCAGGCTCGACCTTGACGCCTTCCTTGTTGAGCTGAGCGGCGGCCTCGAAGATCGCCTGGACCTGCATCTCGTACATCTCGGGGTAGATCATGCCAAGACGGCAGCCGCGGAAGCCTATCATCGGGTTGATCTCGGATAGGGCCCGGACCTTGCGCAGAAGCGATTCCTTCTCGGTCAGCTCCGCACCGGTCTTGCCCGTGGCCCGCATGACGGCGACCTCGATCGCGAGCTCCTCTTCACCGGGCAGGAACTCGTGCAGGGGCGGATCCAACAGGCGGATGGTCACCGGGTAGGGCTCCATCGCCTTGAACATCTCCACGAAATCGCCGCGCTGCATCACCAGCAGCTTCTCCAGGGCCACCCGACGCTCTTCGATGTCGTTGGCGAGGATCATCTCCTGCGCCACCACCATCCGCTCGGGATGGTGGCCGCCCTGGCCAAACATGTGCTCCGTCCGGCAGAGGCCGATGCCCTCGGCGCCAAACTCACGGGCCTTGGCAGCATCGGCGGGGTTGTCGGCGTTGGCACGTACGCCCAGGGTCCGGATCTCGTCAGACCACTCCAGAAGCTCCTTGAACTCAGGGGTGAGAACGGGATCGACCATCGGCACAGCACCAAGGATGACGTTGCCGGTAGAGCCGTCCACAGAGATCATCTGGCCTTCCGCAACGGTCCGGCCGTTCACGGAGAAGGTGCCGGCTTCCAGGTTGATCTTGACGGCCTCGCAACCCACCACGCAAGGCTTGCCCATGCCGCGCGAGACGATGGCAGCGTGAGAGGTCATGCCACCACGGCTGGTCAGGATGCCCTGGGCCACGACGATGCCATGGATGTCGTCCGGGGAGGTCTCGGGCCGGACCAGCAGGATTCGCTTGCCCTCACCGGTCAACTGTACGGCCTTGTCTGGATCGAAGACGCAGATGCCGGAGGCAGCACCCGGGCTGGCGGCGAGGCCGGTGGCCAGGATGTCCAGCTTGGCCTTGGGGTCAATGCCGCGGTGCAGAATCTTGTCGATCTGCCCCGGCTCAATGCGCAAGATGGCCTGCTCCTTGCTGATCTTGCCCTCCTTCACCAGATCGACCGCGATCTTGATGGCGGCGCCCGGCGTGCGCTTGCCGGACCGGCACTGGAGCATGTAGAGGCGGCCGCGCTCGATGGTGAACTCGATATCCTGCATGTCGCCATAGTGCTTCTCCAGCAACTCGCAGGTGTCGAAAAGCTGCTTGTAGGCCGCAGGCATCTCGTCCGCCAGGTGTGTGACTTGCAGCGGGGTGCGGATGCCGGCGACCACGTCCTCGCCCTGGGCGTTGGGCAGATATTCACCGTAGAACTCCTTGTCGCCGGAGTTCGGGTTGCGAGTGAAGACCACGCCTGTGGCGGAGTCCATACCCATGTTGCCGAAGGCCATGGACTGGACGTTTACTGCGGTGCCGAGGCTATCGGCGATCTTGTTGATCTTCCGGTAGACGATGGCGCGCGGGTTGTTCCAGGATTCAAAAACGGCGTTGACTGCCAGGTACAGCTGATCACGGGGATCCTGCGGGAACGCGCGGCCGGCCATCTTCTTGACCAGGGCCTTGTAGTCCACGACCAGGGCCTGCAGGTCTTCGGACCGCAATTCGGTGTCCAGGGTGATGCCCAGGCGGCGCTTGTTGGCCTCCAGGATCTTCTCGAAGTTGTGCAGCTGCACGCCGAGGACGACGTTGCTGAACATTTGAATGAAGCGGCGGTAGCAGTCCCAGGCGAACCGCTCGTTATCCGTGTTAGCGGCATGAGCCAGCACGGTCTGGTCATTGAGACCGAGGTTGAGGATTGTATCCATCATGCCGGGCATGGAGACCGGGGCGCCCGAACGCACAGAGACCAGCAGCGGGTTCTTCAGATCACCGAAGCGCTTACCAACCTTGCCTTCGAGGACCACCAGGGCCGCATCCACCTGGTCGGTGACCCCCTCCGGCAGCCGCTTGGCTTCCGAATACTCCTTGCAGACCTCGGTGGTGATGGTGAACCCGGGCGGAACGGGCAGCCCAATGACGGTCATTTCCGCCAAATTGGCGCCCTTGCCGCCTAACAGGTTCTTCATAGCGGCGCGTCCCTCTTCGAAGGCGTACACGTACTGCTTAGTCACCGAATATCGCCCCTCTATTGATAATCTCCAGCACCCGGACGGCAGTCTCTTCCACAGCCTTGTTGGTCACATCTACCACCGGGCACCCAACCTTCTTGAACACCTCTTCGGCGTAATCCAACTCCATTAGAATGCGTTCTAAGCTGGAGTAGTTTGCGTCCGACTTGAGACCGATGGTTTTGATTCGCTCCTCGCGGATCTGATGCAGCTTGTCGGGACTGACGCGCAGGCCGATTACCTTGTGAACCGGCACTTGAAAGAGATCCTTCGGTAGCGTCACCTCCGGGACCAGCGGCAGGTTGGCCACCTTGAGGCGCCGGTGCGCCAGGTACATGGAGACCGGTGTTTTGGAGGAGCGGGAGACGCCCAGGAGGACAACGTCCGCCCGCAGGAAGCCACGCGGATCCTTGCCGTCGTCGTACTTGACGGCGAACTCGACGGCCTCGACCCGCCGGAAGTAGTCCTCGTCCAGCTTATGTATCAGACCGGGTTCCAATCGGGGGGGCGTGCCTACCACCTGCTCCAACCCGGAAAGCATCGGCCCCATAATATCAACGGCCACAATACCGTAAGCCTCCGTCAGCCGCTTCATCACGTCGCGCATACGCGGCACGATGATAGTATAGACGATCAGCGTCGGTTGCTGCCGAGCTGCATCTACTACCTCTTTGACCGCTTCCGGGTCATCAATCATCGGAAAGCGGCGCACTTCGATCGCAGTCCCACCAAATTGAGAGATGGCTGCCCGGGTCACAAGATCCGCCGTTTCGCCGACGGAGTCCGAAACGACAAATACCACCGGTCTGTCGGACATTGCGACCCTCCTGTCCCGCGATGGCTGGCGCCCTACATGGGAGCCGCCACCCAGGTGCGTATTGAGTATACCACGCGCGCGCAGCCTCGTCTGAGCGGTTCCGGACAGGGCCATGTGAAGCGCCTCACGAACTTTTCGATCGCGACCATAGACATCATCTATTCAGTTTGCGAATCGATAGGCTATCAGACGGCGAGAGACGACCCGAGGGAGCCGTCTTTCGCCAAATGCATAGCACTCATGGTTTTGGAGGTGTGAAGAACGCTGACTGCTGCTCCGCGGACGCAGCCAGGTGGGTGCGAAGGCCCATGATCAAAAATAGCACGGCGAGACCCCACCAGATCACGAAACCGTAGAGCCGATACGTGTGGAAGTTCGGGTACAGCCACTGGATCACGATCGGCAGAGACATGGCGTAGAGGCCAAGCTTGAAGCCCAGGTTAAACGAGACCTCCTGCCGAAGGGTCCGGCCGTAAAGCAGGGCGATCAGGGCCAGAATCACAGCGTCCAGGGCCTTGAACCCCAACTGGAAGGCATAGGCGAAGAGATAACCCACCGGCACAAACCAGTGGAATCTGGCCATGAGATCAATCACGTCTGCCTTGTGCAGGCGCAATTTGAGCAGCGACAGGTCCGTGGCCTGAATCTGGCTGAAGTTCGATACCTGATAGAACTTGTCTCGGGTGATCAGCATGCTGCCGGGCTTGGCGCCCTTCAATACTGCCTCCGTCGTCTGGCCGGTGGTGTCGACGGTAATTGTCGCCCCACCGCCCTGGCCCATGCGGTAGGGCATAGGGCCGGTAAACGTGAGCTGACCGTTTTCGAAGACAAAGTCCGGACCACGCGCCACCTCTTGGGCCGCCTCGGACATCACGGTCCGGACCTGCTGGGTAGCGATGACCCCGGAGAGCGTCATGACGATCAGAAGCAGAAGCGCCAGGTAGCCGAACCCACCGGACGGGTCCTGGGCCAATCGGGGATAACCGACGAACCCTATGGTCGCATCTTTGAAGCGGGAGACAAAAGACAACCGCACGCCCCCTTTAGATGTGGGCTCATGGGGAAATACGACGCTCTAGCGCGGATTCCTGTCCAAGTCGCTAGCTTACTAGCCGGTTCAGGTCAGCCGGGGCGGAAAGGAGGGTCGCAACGGCAGTCAACAGGCTGTAACGGTTCACCTTGACCGGTGCCCGGTCGGCGTTGACCCTCACATTGTCCAAGAAGGCATCCACAGGCGCCTTGAGCCGGGTGGCGATGGTGTAGAACCGCTCGTAGTCAGCTGCGGCCAGGGCCTTCTTCATCTCAGGGCGCACGTCGACGAAGGCACCGAAGAGGTCGCGCTCAGCCGGCTCCTCAAACAGCATGGGATCGACTTCGCCCGGCTCCACACCGGCCTCGGCCGCCTTGCTGGACAGATTAGAGACCCGCTTGAAGGCGCCGGTGACGGCAGCGAACTCAGCCTGGGTCAGCATGCGGGCCAACGCTTCGGCTCGGGCCACGGCATCGAACGGCTGGCGGGCACCAGCGGCGAGCACGGCATCGATGACGTCGTAGCGCAGGTTGCGGGCCTCCAGGAGCACCTTGACGCGGGCCTTGAAGAAATCAACCAGATCGTTCAGTGCCTTCAGAGCCACGGCGCTGTCCAGCGAGTACTGGTCAAGTGCGTGTGCGGCCAGCTTCACGATATCGACGCCCAGGCTGTTTTCAACGATCGTCTGCACGACGCCCTGGGCTGCCCGGCGCAGCGCAAAGGGGTCCTGGGAGCCCGTGGGGATCATGCCGATAGCGAAGTAACCGGCCAGGGTGTCGAGCTTGTCGGTCAGGGCCGCTGCGATGCCCGGTCCGGTCCGGGGCAAGTCATCGCCGGCGCCCCGGGGCAGGTAGTGCTCGTAGATCGCCTCGGCTACGGCGGGGTCACCGCCATCGCGCAGGAGGTAGTGCTTGCCCATGTAGCCCTGGACCTCGGGGAACTCGAAGACCATCTTGGTGACGAGGTCAGCCTTGCATAGGCGGGCGGCGGCCACTGCCTGGGCCTGCTGCGCCGAAGGGAGGCCAAGTGCAGCCGCCACCTTGCCGGCAAGAGCGGTCAGCCGCTCGACCCGCTGCCACTGGGTGCCCAGCTTCTCCTGGAAGACCACGCTCCCCAGCTTCTCGTTGTAAGACTCCAGGCTATGCTTGCGGTCTTCGTCCCAGAAGAACCGGGCATCGGAGAGCCGGGCCGCCAGGACCTTCTCGTTTCCCTTGCGGATGATCTCCAGGCCATCCCGCTCGCCATTGCGCACGGCGATGAAATAGGGCAGGAGCTCCTCCGAACCCTTCGCCTTGTAGACCGGGAAGTAGCGCTGATTCTCCTTCATGGTGGTGACGAGCACCTGAGGCGGCACGTCCAGGAAAGACGGGGCAAAGGAGCCGGTGAAGGCGGTGGGCTGCTCCACCAGCCAGTTGATCTCCTCCAGGAGGTCGGCGTCGGGCGGCACATAGCCATGAACCTTCGCCCCCTCGGCCGTCACCTGCTGCCAGATCACCTGGCGCCGCACTTGCTGGTCGACCATGACGTAAGCATGGGTGACCTTGGTGAAGTAATCGTCGACATCGTCCACCACGATCGGCGCGCCGGGACCCAGAGTGCGGTGGCCCAGCGTCGTGTTCACGGTGGGGATGCCGTCGACGTCGAAGGGGATGCGGGACTTGCCGAGGAGGGCCAGGATCCATTTGATCGGCCGGGCGTAGCGCAGGGTCCGGTCGGCCCATCTCATGGACTTGGGCCAGTCCAGCGAGGTGACCAGGGTGCTGAGCAGGGGCGGTAGCGCGGCGGCCACACTCTGACCCTTCTCAAGCCGGCGAGCGAAGAGATACTCGCCACCCTTCTCATCGGTCCGGATCTCGAGATCGGCCACGGCGATGCCCTGGCTCTGGGCGAACTTCTGAGCCGCAATGGTCGGGTTGCCCTGGGCGTCAAAGGCGACCTTCTTGGACGGCCCCTTCTGGACGATCTCCACGTCGCGCTGGATCAGGGCCAGGTCGCGCACGCACAGGACGAGACGGCGGGGGGTGCCAAAGACTTCGGCCTTGGCGTAGTCGAGGCGGGCATCGGCGAATGCCTTCTCAGCGTTGGCCTTGAGTTGCGCCAGCGCCGGGGTGCAAAACCGGGCGGGGATCTCTTCGGTCCCGATCTCAAGCAGAAGATGGCGGGTTTCCGTCATGGCTACTTCGCCTCCTTCGCTTCAGTGGCGCCGTGTGAGCCCCTGGCACCGTAGCGGGACTCCCAGGTGGGCCGCTCGGCCAGTGGGGTCAGCAGCGGATAACCCATCGCCTCGCGCTGGGCCAGGAAGACCTGGGCCGCCTTGCGGGCCATGTTGCGCACCCGGAGCATGTACCCCTGCCGCTCGCTGACGGCGATGGCGCCCCGAGCGTCCAGCAGGTTAAAGGTGTGCGAGCACTTCAATACGTAGTCGTAGCCCGGCAGGACCAACGGCGTCTCGAGGGCGAACAGCCGCTTCGCCTCGGCCTCATACATATTGAAGAGACTGAACAGCATCTGCGTGTCGGATTGCTCAAAGTTGTAGGTGGAGTGTTCCCACTCGGCGTGCTCGAAGAGGTCGCCGTAGCGCAGCTTGTCATTGTACATCACATCGTAGGCGTTATCGACGCCCTGGATGTACGAGGCCAGCCGCTCCAGGCCGAGCGTGATCTCTACAGCTACGGGCTTGCACTCGAAGCCGCCCACCTGCTGGAAGTAAGTAAACTGGGTAATCTCCATGCCGTCGCACCAGACCTCCCAACCCAGGCCCCAGGCGCCCAGGGTTGGCGACTCCCAGTTATCCTCCACGAAGCGGATGTCGTGCAGCTTCGGGTCGATGCCGATGAGCTCCAGCATCTCCAGGTAGAGCTCCTGGATGTTCTCCGGGCTGGGCTTCATGATCACCTGGTACTGGTAGAAGTGCTGCAGCCGGTTAGGGTTGCGGCCGTAGCGGCCGTCGGTGGGGCGGCGGGACGGCTCGACATAGGCCACGTTCCAAGGCTCCGGACCCAGTGCCCGCAGGAAGGTGGACGGATTGAACGTGCCGGCTCCCTTCTCCATGTCGTAGGGGAAGGTGAGCAGGCAACCCTTGCTGGCCCAGAAGCGATTGATGGTCAGGATCATCTCTTGCAGGTTCATGCGGCTCACTCCTTTTTTGTCGGGGAGAGGCAGGGACGAAAAAACGGCTCTCGTCCCGGCCAATGGTTGTTGGCCAGGGACGAGAGCCGTTTGATGTGCTCCCGCGGTTCCACCCTGATTGGCACCGCGAAGCGGCACCCACCTTGAGTATGCAGTTGTAGCTCCCGGGCGCCTTCCCAGCCGCCTGCCCTACCCCGCTCGCACCTGGATGCGGGGCTCTCTGTTGAGGGGGTGATGCCGGTACTCTTCCCGTTCCTCGCTGTATGGTCGAATGGTAGCAGATACGGTCTGGCGTGTCAAGGTTAGCGCCACTGCACCTCGCGGCCGTCGATGAAGACCCGGGTGAGCGCTGCCCGCCCGAAGCGGTCGACGGCGATCTCCACGGTGAAATCGCTCATGGGCCGGGGAGTGCTGCGACCCTCGCCATCGGGCAGGGCGAATTGCTCGACGCCGTACCGGATGGCGATCTGACCAGGCGGCACCGGCTTGTATTCAGGCGGTGGCGACTGCTCGGGGGGCGGGGCCGGGACTGGCTCTGAGGAATTCACCCAATCGACGATGCCCCGGATGGCCACCTGCCCCGCCTGTACCTGGGGCCGCTTTGCCGAAACCCCGACCGGCTTGGTGGCGGCGGTGCCGTCACCGAGTGCAAGGGTCACCCAAATCTGCTGGCCCCGCTTGAACGGCCCGCCCTGCACGGGCACCTTGGCCGGATCGATGCGGGAGATTCCGTACGTGAGGTTCACCGTCTGGCCCTGCACGGATTCCCAGGGGTTGAACGACTCTGCGGTCAGCCGCACGGGCACGCCGGTGCTCACCGTGTAGGCGTGCGAGCCGATCAGGCCAAACAGAACCAGGATCTGCAGAGCCACTGCCAGCCAGAACCAGCGCCTAGTGGCCATCGCCATCACCCCCTGCGTCCCGCAGCCAGCGCCTGCGGTTGCGCTCGAGCAGCCACCCGCCACCGAGCAGCAGGATGCCGCCGACGATGAAGAAGAGCGACCGGTCCAACGCCTTAAAGAAGAGGTCGACATAGCGGGTCAGCACTTGGACGACAAAGATCACCAGACCCAGGTTGACCAGCAGTTCGCTGCGGCGCTGGATGCCCAGAATCACCAGCCCCAGCGTGCCTGCGAACAGCACGATGTTGAAGGTGATCATGCGCGGCACCTCGGGCAGCAGACTGACGATCATCGGTGAGACGGCCAGGATTGAGAGCCCCGGCAAGATCAGAAACCGCCCGGCCTCCCCCTCCCGCCAGTAGCGCCAGGCGCCCAGGAGCGTCACAGCCAGCAGCAGGCCCACGGCCGAGACGGCGAACACAGGCCCCGCAAACAGGCCGGGAATCTCGGCCGGTGTGGCGTGCCCGGCCGTCCACGGGCCAGAGAAGTGGAAGGTGAAGGCGTAGGTGCCGGCCAGCGCCAGCACGGACCCGACGCCCAAATAGGCCCGTGGGTCGCCCAGCCGTGCCAGGCCCAGGGCGAAGAGCGCCGTACCAAAGAGAAGCGTAACCCGGGCGACCCCCATCGGCTCGCCGCCCTTGTACCCCTCCAGACCATACTGCGTGAAGTTGACGACGAACCAGACGTACAGGCCCGCCAGCATGCCCGCCTCAGTCAGGACGTTCTGCAGGCGCCGGGCCAGCGGCAGCACCCCGGCCACCAGGACCACCGGGAAGAGGTAGTTATAGGTGCGGAAGGCTGTCTGCTCCGTGACAGTCCAGACGCCCAATAGGATCGTGGAGAGGTAAAGCATCCACTGTGACGATGTCGCCCACGCCACCGGCAGCACGCCGGCCCCCCAGAGGAAGAAGGCCGTGGGGAAATGTCCCTCGAGGTGGAAGATCAGCGAGATCAACCAGATGCCCGCCCCATAGAAGAGGCCACCCAGCAGGATGAGCGCCTGCCCCAGGCGGGGGAAGTCCCCCCGTCCAAACTGGAGGTGGTACCCGGCGGCATAAGTGGCGACGATTGCGGCCATGATTGCGCCGACTTTCACCGGGGACCCGATGCGCTGCCAGTTTGCCGCAAAGAACAGGATCACCCCGGCGCCCACCAGCACGCTTCCCAGGAGGCTCAGGATCAGAACCGTACGGTCGCGGCTCTCTCCCGGCTGTG
Source organism: Symbiobacteriaceae bacterium (assembly GCA_027356675.1). The sequence goes on from DAHVXO010000230.1 coordinate 10,081, forward strand.
CCGGGTAGAGCCCCACAATGCGGTCGCGTTGCTCGGCGGTGATGAGACCTGATTGGACCCAACGGGATGACTCCCGGGGCAGAAGATCCGTCCACTCACGCGGATAGCTGCCATCGGCCATGCTTGCTCACTTCCTTCCGTACGCGGCAGTTCGTCCTCCCACGCCTGACCTCCTGCACGCGTATTCTATCGTATGTGAATTCGCCACAGGGTATGGCGACAGGGTATGCCTCCTTTAGTCCCAATCTGGATCGGCCCCACTGCCCGGGACCCGGCCTCCCATTTGCCCGGCTCGACCATAGGAAACGGCCAGGGCCATGAAGCCCTGACCGTTTCGTCGGCACGCTGGGTGGAGGGTCATGCCATCACCGCCTGCGCTGTTTGCGCTCCTCCGCTGCCAGGGCCGCGACCTCGTTCGACGTAAGCAGACGCAGTACAAGGTCGGGCATGCGGACGTGGCGGCCGTGCGGGCGCAGGTCTAGCCCATGGCGGAACCGGAAAACCCGGACCTGCACTCAACAGGCCCGGGTTTTGCTATGGGCGGTCCTAGTGGAGATGGTGGTGCCCGCCGCTCCCATGCTGGTGCAGGTCGGTCGGCGGCAGGACGGAAACAACCTGACCTGCCAGGTCAGGCGCCGAAAGTGCACCCGTGGAAGTGCCAGCGTCCAGGCGCACGAACTCCAGGCCTGACCGGGTGGCCAGGGTATAGGAATGGGCGCAGAAACTTCCCGGCACGCTGCAGACCGCATTGACTTGGCGGTCGGCGAGAAACTTGACCGCCACCGCCCGCCGGTGTGC
>DAHVXO010000238.1 GCA_027356675.1 Symbiobacteriaceae bacterium
ATGCTCTATGGCGTACGAATGCAGTGGCAGGAGGCGCTGGCCAAGGAGGGCTACCGGGTGCGCACGTACGTGCCGTACGGACGGATGTGGTACCCATACTTCTCCCGGCGCATCGCGGAGTCCCCCGGAAACCTGGTGTTCGTGCTTCGTAACCTGTTCAAGGACTGAAGCGGGCAGCCGGCCTCCGTCCATCAGTCCCCTGTGGTGGCTGCCGAGGGAACGGGCAGGGCCTCCGAGGGCCCGAAGCCCTTGATCAACTCCATCATGGCTCCTCCGCCCTGCCTCCAACGCAGGCCCAGGCCACACGGGTTCATGGCTTCCGATCTTCGCGACGTGCCATGTGTATCAGCCCCATCACCGGGCCTCTTCGAGCCCGAGGTACGGATCCGCCGCCGCCCAGTCCAGGTCCCAGAAATGGTCCCTGAGCAGGGCGGGCACGACCGGCTCGGGCGCTGCAGCAAGCTGCTCCCGAGTGAACCAGCGGACCTCCCGCCGCAGCCCGTCCACATCGCGGATAAACCAGGTCTGCCACGGTCGGTTGGGACCGCCCCCGGGCTCCACCCGCCCGGACTCGACCTCGTCCGCCCCGGGCTGGTCCCGGGTTGCGCGGGCGAGAAAATCGAGCTCCACCACCTGCTCGGGCCGGTGGGCGGGACGGAACTCCCGCACGGCTGCCAGGCGCCCCACAGTCACGTCGATGCCAACCTCTTCGCGGGCCTCCCGGGCGGCTGCGGAGACCAGGGTCTCCCCCAGTTCCAGCGTACCGCCGGGCGGAACCCAGATTCGGCCTGTCCGGTTCTTCAGCAGCAGCAGTTCAGCGTGTTCGTTCAGAATGAACACCCGGGCCACCACTCGGATCCCTGGATCCCGCTCGCCCATGGACCGCACCACCTCCATCTGCGCCACTCCGGTCCGTTCTCTACCCTGCGGCCAACTCCCGCGCCAGGGCGATCTCCCCGGCGAAGGCGGCATGCTCGCCCACCGGGGTCTCAATGCAAACCGGCAGCCCCTGAAAGAAGGGGTGCCGAATTACGTTCCGGATGCCATCCAACCCCAGATGCCCGCGGGTCAGCAGTTCATGCCGGTCTTTGTGAGCGCCAAGCCCAACCTTGGAGTCGTTCAGGTGCAGGCACCCGACCCGCTCGAGCCCCACCGCCGCGTCCCACTGTGCCAGCATCTGCTCCACCCCATCAGAGGTTCGCAGGTCGAAGCCGGCCGCAAACAGGTGGCAGGAGTCCATGCAAATGCCCAAGGCCTTCGGCCACCCGAGCCCGTTAAAGATCGCCCGGTGATGCTCCGGCCGCCAGCCTATCTCAGTCCCCTGGCCGGTCATGGTCTCGAGCAGCAGGCGGGTCCGCCCGGTGTAACCATCCAGCGCCTGCGCGATGGCCGCCACGATCCGGGCAATCCCCGCCTCATCCCCCTCCCCCACATGGGAGCCAGGATGAACGACCAGCACATCCGCACCCATCCGATCCCCCCAGCGCAGATCAGCCTTCAGGATCTGCACGGCGAACTCGTAGGCGTGCGGCTTGGGCGAGGCCAGGTTCACCGTGTAGGGAAAGTGCCCCACCAGCGCCCGGATGCCCAGCCGCTCCCGGGCTGCGGCCGCCTCGGCGATTTCGCTGTCAGGCATCTCGCGCTGCCGGCCGCCGCGCGGGTTGCGGGTGAAAAACTGAAAGGTGTCGCCACCGATCGAATGCGCCAACTCAAAGGCGGCCGTCAGCCCGCCTGCGATTGTCAAGTGTGCCCCGATCATCACCCGCCACACCCTCCTCCCGGCCTATGATAGCACAAAACCCCGCCCTTGCAGGCGGGGCCAGTCAGGCCAGGCTATTTCGCGCCGTACAGATCGCTGGAGAGGTACCGCTCGCCATTATCCGGCGCGACGGCCAGCACCCGCTTGCCTGGCCCCAGCCGCTGGGCGATCTGCAGGGCGAAGAAAACGCTGGCTGCGCCCGAGGCGCCCAGCAGGATACCTTCCTCCCGCGCCAGCCGCCGGGCCATCTCCACGGCATCCTGGTCCTCCACATGCAGAAGCTCATCCCAGATGCCTGTGTTGAGGATCTTGGGCACGAATCCAGGCCCGGTTCCGATGATCTTATGCGGGCCGGGCTTGCCGCCGGCCAGCACCGGCGAGCCCTTGGGCTCGACCACGTAGATCTTAAGCCCCGGGATAGCCTTGCGCAGCTCCTCCCCCGTCCCCGTCACCGTGCCGCCCGTGCCCGCTGTGAGCACGAAGGCGTCGAGACTGGTGCCGAAAGCCTCCACGATCTCCACGGCCGTGGTGGTCCGGTGGGCGTCGGCGTTGGCCGGATTCTCAAACTGCTGGGGGATGAAGCTCCCAGGGGTCTGCGCCGCCAGCCGCTCGGCCAGTTGAATCGCCCCGGTCATCCGCTCGGCCTGGGGGGTCAGATAGACCTCCGCCCCATATGCCTTCATGACCTTGACCCGCTCCATCGTGGCGTTATCCGGCATGGTGATCATCAGCCTGTAGCCCTTGGCGGCAGCCACCATGGCTAGCCCGATGCCGGTGTTGCCCGACGTCGGTTCGATGATGGTACTGAAGCCCGGAATCAGCCGCCCCTCGGCCTCTGCCCGCGCGATCATGTTGGCGGCGGCCCGATCCTTGACGCTGCGGCCCGGATTGAACCATTCCAGCTTCACGTAGACCTCGGCGCTCGCCGGCCCTACGATCCGGTTCAGCCGAACGTGCGGCGTGCCACCGATCAGGTCCGTGATGCTCTCGTAAACCCGCATGATCAATCACCTTTATTCCAGTCGGAATAACATACATCGTATCATCCAGGTGGGCCTTCGTCAAGGGTTCGTGCACCGCCGCCAACCGTGTGCTACACTATTGCCGTGATGAGAGGAGGACGGGCCGGTGTCCGATTTGCGCGCACTGAAACATGCGCTGGTCGCCCACGGCCGGTCCGTCGGGCTGGACCTCATTGGTGTGGCACCCGCATCTCCGTTCATCGTCGAGGGCGAGCGGCTGCAGCGACGCCGGGAGGCGGGGCACGGCCCTGTCCCTTTCGAGTGGCAGGACCCCGGGGAGCGGGTCGATCCCGAACGCATCCTGCCTGGCGTGCAGTCGATCGTCGCTGCCGGCATCAGTTATCTCATGGCTGACCCCGAGCCCGACACAGCGGACCAGACCGGCCCCCACGGCTGGCTCTCGCGCTACTGCCGGGGCCGGGACTACCACCACGTACTCCGGGAGCGCCTGGATCGGCTGGCTCAGTGGCTGCGGGCGCAATCCCCGGGCACCCGCACGGTCGTTCACCTCGACACCGGCCCGCTGCTGGACCGGTCCGTCGCCGAGCGGGCGGGGATCGGGAAGTGGGGTAAGCACACGAACCTGATCACGCCGGCGTATGGCACCTGGGTCTTCCTCGGGCACATCCTCACCGACCTGGCCCTGCCGCCGGACGAGCCGGTGGAGGCCGCCTGCGGCTCCTGCACCCTCTGCCTGGACGCCTGCCCCACCCAGTGCCTGACGGAGTGGGAGCTGGACGCCAATCGCTGCCTCAGCTACATCACACAGATCAGGGGCAGCATCCCGACCGAGTTCCGGGCGGTCATGGGCAACCGATTGTTCGGCTGCGATGACTGCCAGGACGTCTGTCCATACAACAAGAAGGCCCGCCTGGGTTTGCACCCGGAGTTCGCACCCGCACCGGACCTGGGCGCTGAGCCGGACCTCCTGAAGCTCCTCGCCATGACCAAAGGGGACTTCAAGCGCTGGTTCGAGCCCACCGCCGCGGCCTGGCGCGGCAAGACCACCATCGTGCGCAACGCAATCGTCGCCCTGGGGAACGCGGGCGACCCGCAAGCCGTTGAGCCCCTGGAGGGCGCCCTGAACGGCGAAAGCCCGACCTTGCGGGCGCACGCCGCCTGGGCCCTGGGCCGCCTGGCCCACCTGACGCCGGCCACCGAGCCAGACGCAATGACCATCCTCGCACGCCGTCGGGAACGGGAAACCGATCCCATGGTACAGCAGGAAATCGACAACGCACTGGAGGAACTCAGCCATGCCCGCAGCCGTTGACCTCCATCGCTTGCATTGGGGTTCGCCCGGACCGGCCGTCGTGCTCATTCACGGGCTGACCGGTCGCGCTGCCCTGTGGAGCGACGTGGCCACCCGCCTCGCCGACGAAGGCTACCATGTGATCGCCCCGGACCTGCGGGGGCACGGTACCTCCCCCCGGCCAGGCAACTACAGCTTGGAAGCACACACGGCCGACGTGGTTCACCTGCTGGAATCCACTGGCCCCGCCTGCCTGGTCGGACACTCCCTGGGCGGCGCGGTGGCGTGGCACGTGGCCGCAGCCCGTCCCGACGTGGTCCGGTGCCTGGTCATCGAAGACCAACACCCCAACGCCACTGCCGGCGGCTGGCAGTACTGGATGGACTGGGCAACCAGCTGGCCCCTCAGCCTGCCTACCCGGGAGGCGGGGATCGGGCATCTGCAGGCGGAGGGCCGGTCGGTCGACTGGTGGTCCGCCAGCCTGGAGCCCGCCAAGGATGGGACCTGGGGCTGGGCCTTCGACGTAACCGCTGTTGTCGAATCCGCCCGGTCGCTTTGGGAGACGGACAGCTGGGACACCCTGGCGGGCCTCTACGCCCCGACCATGATCATCCGGGGCGGGCTGTCGCCGCACCTGGAGGGCCACGTGGCGCAGCGCATGGTCCACACCATTCCTCACTGCAAACTCGTGACCATACCGGAAGCGGACCACTGGGTGCACCGCGACCCCGACCCCTACGTCAAGACCCTGCTGGGGTTCCTCAAGCCGTAGAAAGGCCGCCCGACAAACGCCGAGCGGCCCGATCAAGCAGACTGACTCAGTGGGAGCAACCGCCGCTGCCGCAGCTCTTCGCAGCGCCGGCCTGGTCCTTGGTCTTGAAGGATTGGCCGCAGCCGCAGGAAGAGACAGCGTTGGGATTGTTAATGGCAAACCCACCGCCCATAAGGCTGTCGACATAGTCGATGGTGGCGCCATCCAGGAACTCCAGGCTGCCGGGATCGACGACGACCTTGACGCCGGCATTCTCCAGCACGTTGTCGTCCCCGCGGGGGTTGCGCTCAAGCGCCATACCGTATTCAAAGCCGCTGCAACCACCGGACCGTACCATAACCCGCAGGGCCAGGTTCTCGCCCTTTCCGGTAATAATCTCCTTCAGCCGGTTCGCGGCCTTATCAGTCAGGGTGATGTTCACCGTGGAGTCCTCCTTTTTCAACATCATCAATAAAAATTGTACCATGGGGCCCGGTCAAGTCAAGGGATGTCCCACCAAACAGACTGAAACAGAAAGGCTTATTTCGTTTATAATAGATGCATTGCTCGCCGGTTATCAAGAGGGAGGCACGAAAAATGGAGACCGAACTGGGGATAAGCGTCGCTGCGACGAACACTGTCATTCCAGATAGTTACTATATGCTTTCAGACGCCGAGCTGGACGCCCGGATACGGGCAGCCAAGGCCCGGCTGGGCGATAGCGTTGTCCTGGTTGGGCATCACTACCAAGGGGCGCGTGTGGTTCAGTGGGCGGACTTCACCGGTGATTCCTTCAAGCTTGCCCAATTGGCGCTTACGCGCAAGGGCGCCCGGTACATCGTATTTTGCGGCGTGCACTTTATGGCTGAGACGGCCGATGTGCTCTCGCCGCCGGAGACCACGGTGATCCTGCCCGACCTGGGCGCCGGGTGCTCCATGGCGGATATGGCCAACGAGCGCCAGGTCGACGCCTGCTGGTCCGAACTCAAGGAGCGCTTCCCGACCACAAAGTTCATTCCGATTACGTATATGAACTCCACCGCCGCCCTCAAGGCCTTCTGCGGGGAGAACGACGGGGCCGTCTGCACCAGCTCCAACGTCGAGGGCATCCTCAAATGGGCCTTTGCCCGGGGTGAGAAGATCCTCTTCTTTCCCGACCAGCACCTGGGGCGCAACACCGGCTACAAGATGGGGATTCCGCTGGAGCAGATGGTCGTCTATAACCCGCTCTTCGGGGACTTCGAGTGCACGGACGCGGAGCTGGCCAACGCCAAGATCATCCTGTGGAAGGGCTTCTGTTCGGTCCACCAGAAGTTCACGGTCGAGCAGATTGCGCAGGCCCGCCGTCTGTATCCCGAGATGAAGATTATCGTCCATCCCGAGTGCTCGCTGGAGGTTGTCCAGGCCTCGGATTATGTAGGGTCCACCGAATATATCATCAAGATGATCGCGCAGTCCCCGGCGGGTTCGCAGTGGGCCATCGGCACGGAGATCAACCTCATTCACCGCCTGGCGGAGACCGAGCAGGACAAGCTGATCGTCTCCCTCTCCGGGCCCAACGTCTGCCCGTGCGCCACAATGTACCGGATCAGTCCGCAGCACCTCTGCTGGGCGCTCGAGAACCTGGCGGAGGGCCGGGTGGTGGGTAAGGTCGAGGTGGACGGTGAGATCCGGCGCTGGGCGGGCGTAGCCCTCGAGCGCATGCTCGCCATCACCAGGTGAACGCTCCCGCCGTGACAGTTCCTTCCGCCCGACGACCGATGCCGAAGTGATCCGGTCGCTCACAAAACTCCCGCCAGCCTGACCGGCCGGCGGGAGTTTCGTGGCTGTAGGCCGGGGCCGGGGAATCCGTACACCCAAAATCAAAGGCCCGACCCCAACCCCCGACCGCCCCGCCGGATCCGCCCCTCCAGGTCGGCGGCGACCTCCGGGCGTATGCTGCTCAGTTCATCTGCCCCACCATCCAGGGCGGCCAGTGCGACCTCGGTGCCCCGGGAGGCGATGCTGGCCTGCACGTGCGGGATATTCGGGACCAGCACCCGGGCGAGCGCCACCATACGCAGGTACTGGTGCCCGGTGATAGCGGGCCCCGCCTCACCCAAGGTGAAGACGATCAGGGCCCGGAAGGCCGGCCGCCCCGCCGTCGCAGTCCGCTCCTGCACGGCCCGCACCCGCATCAGGTGACCGACGCGCTCCCGCACCGACTCGCCAATCCCGACCACGAACGGAACGACCACCGGCACCCCGGCATCCGCACAGCGGTGGACCACATCGAACCACTCGTTCCAGGGACCCCGCATGAGCATCTGATACTCCGGCACCCGGCTCCGGAGGATCTCGTCGCCACCGGCCAGGAGGGCATCCATCCCGGCCTCCTGCAGCCCGCCCACGACCTGGGCTGAACGCATCTGATAGGCCACGTTGAAGACCATCAACTCAGAAGGGGAGTAGGCCAGCACCTGCACCTGGGGGAACCGCGCCTTGACGGCCCGGACCAAACCCGGGTAATACGCCCACGGGAGATCGATCCGATGCCCGCCCTGCAGTACAATCTGGGTTGCCCCCGCCGCCACGGCTCCGGCCACTTCGGCCACCACCTCATCCGCCGTGCGGGTAAAGGCCGTCGGGTCATCCGCGGTGACGGTCCCCTGGCAGAAGGGGCAGTTGGGCTGGCAGACGTTCGAGTAGACGATGGTCCGGCTGACGGCATACCCGACGGTGCCCGCAGGGTTCGCCCGCACCGCCACTGCCCGCGCCGCCGCCGCAAGATTGGCCAACGGCGCCTCAGCACAGAGGAAATTGGCCTCGTCAGGGAAAATCTTCGCACCAGTGAGCACTTTACGCAGGATTTCATCTGCATCCATGAAAGACAGATTCATGCATGTGCCTCCGCTCGCGGTAGGATCCATTCTGACACCCCGGCGCCATCGCTTAGCGAATGATGCCCGGACTCCGATGCTATTGGTATAGACGTTTCCCATCCCCATCAATCGACCGGTGGAGGTGCCTGCCGTGGATATCGGAATGTACGCCCTCCTTGGTGTTCTGGTCGCCACGCTCCTATGCGCGCCCCTGATTGCGGCGCACCTGCGGGAACTGAGACTGAGCCAGGCCGGCCTGGGCCACGCGGCACAACTGACCGATGAGCACATGCTCGCCCACATGACCCGCGTCCTCAGCGCCCTGGGATACCGGGTGCGACGCCCGACTGAGGCCGAGCAGGCGTTCGAT
>DAHVXO010000248.1 GCA_027356675.1 Symbiobacteriaceae bacterium
CGGGGACCACCCGGACGGGAACCGCCGGCGCCAAAACCGCCGGGGCGGGGACCACGGTCAAAGGAGGGCCGGGCAGCACCGGGCACCGGACGGGACGGCAGACCGAGGCCGGAGAGGCCGCCGCCGGCTGCGAGTGCACCGGGAGCCGGGCGGCGGGGCAGCGAGTCCATCCCAGAGCGCTCAGCGGCCGGGGCACCAGGCACCGGACGGGTAGGCAGGCCGACCAGGGACGGGCCGGCTGCGGCCGCGGGCCGGGGCAGGCCCATACCCGGGCTGCCGGGGGTGCGGGCTGTCGGGGCGCCAACGCCCGAGCGGACGGGTCCCGTCAGGAGAGTGCGGCTCGGGGCCTCTGCCGTAGTGGTATCCCCCTCAGCATCCTGCATGGGACCGGCGGCGGGAACAGCCGGCTTGTGCACTACAGGCGCCGGCTCAACTGCAGCGGCGGGTGCCGGAGCGGCTTCGATCTCAGCATCAGCAGCCGGAGCCTCAGCCTTTGCAGCCTGGGCCGCCTTGGTCCGGGGCCGCTTGGCAGCAACTGCTGCGTTCTCGGCCTGAGCCACGTGGGCTTCGACCTTGCCCTGGGCCGCTGGCTCAGGTGTCGGGTCCGCCACCGCCTGAGCCGCGGGTGTTGCGGCGGCCGGTGCGGGCACTTCCGCCACGGCGGGCTTCTCAGCCGCCGGGACAACCCGGGCCGGGCGGGCCACAGCGGGTTCGGCGGGCACAACCCGCCGCTCGGGCCGGGGAGCCACCGCAGCCGGGCGCTCGACAGCCGGGCGGTCAACCTGTGGCCGCTCGGTCAGCGGGCGTGCCGGCAACTCTGCCCGATTCGGGCGCTCAGCTGAAGTCGCTAGTCGGGCGCGCTCGACCAGCGGGCGCCGCTCCTGTAGCGGGCGCTCCTGTAGTGGGCGGTCCTGTAATGGGCGGTCCGCCACGGGACGGACGTCCCGCTTCATATCTTCCATTCGCTGTCTCGGTTTGGAGCCCGCACCAAAGAAGTCCTCCAACAAGGACGCCTTGGCCGGGTTTGCCTCCCGAACAGGTTTTGACGGTTCCACCGCCTTGGTGGTGCGAGCAGTCTCCTTGGCAGCGGCAGCGGGTTTCTTCGCTGCGGTGCGCTTGACTGCTTCAGTCACCTTCTCGGCGGTCTCCTGATCAACGGTACTCATATGATTCTTCACATCCACATTCAAAGTTTGAAGGACCTCCATGACGACCTGGGAGTCCACACTTAACGTTTTTGCCAGGTCAAGTACGCGTATTTTGGCTTCCACTGGATCACCCCCGTCCCTCAACCGGCGTCAGACCCTCTTTTGCCATGATCGCCGTGATGCCGCTGGCGAAGTCTTTGGACAAGACAGCCACCGTTGCGCGGTGTTCCTTGCCCAAGGCCGACCCCAACTCATCGCGAGTGCCGACGCGATAACACGGGACCCCGGACCTTGCAGCCAGCCCGCAAAATCGCTCCTGCGTATTTGCGCTGGCATCTTCGGCCAGAATCAGGATGGCCGTCTTGCGCCGTGCAAGCGCCTGCTCGACGGCAAACTCACCTGAAGCGGCCTGGCCGGCCCGCTGGCAGAGCCCCAACATGAACCGCAGGGACTGTGGGATCAACCCGGTATCACCATCCCTGCTTCCAATTTGGCCCATACCTCATCGGAGATGGGGTGTTCCAGTGCCCGTTCCAGGCGCTTGGCCTTCACCGCCGCTGCAAGGCATTCCTTGCTCCGACACAGATAGGCGCCGCGACCGGGCTTTTTCCCGGCGGGTGAGATGTCCAGTTCGATGACACCTTCGGGAGAACGGACCACTCGTAGAAGCTCACGCTTCGGTTTCAGCTGACTGCAACCGACGCACATCCGCTGCGGTATCTTCTTGACCTTGGGCTGCGCTTTTCCCTTTGACATCATCAACACCTCCTCCGCCAGGGATTGGCGTACTTGTCTGGGGATTTACGCTTCCTCCTCGCCGGTGTAGTCCTCGGCCTCGCCGTTCCAAGCGCCGGCCTTTGCCTGCGTCTCGGACTTGATGTCGATCTTCCAGCCGGTTAGACGAGCGGCCAGGCGGGCATTCTGCCCTTCCTTGCCGATGGCGAGCGAAAGCTGATAGTCCGGCACGACGACGCGTGCAACGCGGCCGGCCTCTTCGCAGTCCACGGAGACGACCTTCGCCGGCGAAAGCGCCTTGCCCACGAAGACCGCGGGGTCCTGGCTCCACTCGACGATGTCGATCTTCTCACCCTGCAGTTCGTTCACGATGGTCTGAACCCGCAGGCCCTTTGGCCCAACGCAGGCGCCAACGGGGTCCACGTTGTCCTCACGGGAGGTGACGGCGATCTTGGAGCGGGCGCCGGCCTCACGGGAGATTGACTTGATCTCGACCACGCCGTCGTGAATCTCCGGGACTTCAAGCTCAAACAGCCGCTTGAGCAGGCCCGGATGGGTGCGAGAGAGTGCGATGTTGGGACCCTTGGTGGTCCGCTTCACTTCGATGACGTAAGCCTTGACCCGCTGGTTTTCGGTGAAGCGCTCCCCGGGGATTTGCTCGTTGGCCATGAGAATGCCCTCGACACCCTTCCCCAGTTCCAGGTAGACCGCCTTGGTCTTGGCATCCTGGCGCAGCACCAGCCCGGTGACAATATCGCCTTCACGGCTGGAGTACTCTTCATAAATCATGCCGCGCTCGGCCTCACGAATGCGCTGCACCACGACCTGCTTGGCCGTCTGGGCAGCGATGCGGCCAAAATCGCGCGGAGTGACCTCGACTTCCAGGATATCGCCCAGCCCAAGGCCGGGGTTCTTGGCCCGGGCCTCCGCGATAGAGGCCTGCAGACGCGAATCGTCGACCTGCTCGACAATCTCTTTCTGGGCATACACATGGTAGTCTCCGGTCTTGGGGTCAAAATGGACCCGGACGTTCTGCGCGGAACCAAAGTTCCGGCGGTAGGCGGAAATTAGGGCCGCCTCGATCGCCTCGATCAGGATACCCTTCGTGATGCCCTTCTCCCGCACCAGGTCCTCCAGGGCCCCGAGAATCTCGGCCTTCATCTTACAGTCTCCTCCCGCGACTCCGAGAGCCGCTCTTTAAAGCTTCACGTGGAGCCGTGCCGTGGCCACCTGAGCCCGGCGTAGAGCCACCTCGCGGCCTGCTTCCTTGCCCTCGGTGAGCCGCACCACGACGCTACCGTCCATGAGCCCTACCAGTTGCCCTACAAACAACTTCTGCCCGTCTAGCGGCGCATAGGTGCTTACTGCCACCTGATGCCCTGCATAGCGGGCGAAGTCTTCATCTCGCTTCAAAGGCCGTTCGAGCCCGGGCGAAGAGACTTCGAAGTATTCGTAGGGCGGGTTCGGCATGACCTGATCAAGCCGGGAGTCGACCGCGTGGCTAATGGCCTCGCAGTCGTCAAAGCTCACGCCACCTTCCTTGTCAATATAGACACGGAGATAGCGGTTCGCTCCCTCTTTAACCAGTTCCACACCTACCAACTCTAACCCGCTCTGCTCTACCAGAGGGCGGGCCAGTTCCTCCACCACCACTTCGATTGGCCTGTCGCCTTTCACCAAACTCGACCATGCCTCCTGTGCGTCACGCGATGCGGTTGTTAGCATTCCGCGCACCCCCGTTCCGGTGCTGCACCGGTGGGGGGCACAAAACGAGCCGGTGTGGCACCGGCTTTTGCAGGATTTTAGCTGCGACAATGCCGGACGTTGAAAAGAGTGGGTAGTCACCCACTCCTCGCAGACTGCGCAGAACAAGCCTCGTTCCTTCTTTAAGACTACCACAGATGGGCTTCGATGACAAGCAACTCCCGGACTACTTTCCGACCAAACGCTCGTCGACGGTAAGCGGCGGGATGCGCCGTTTCAGCTCGGCGGTAAACTCTGGAATCGAGCGCAGGTAGCCGCCCGGCAGTGACACGACCGTGAGCTTCTTGCCGGGATTGCGGCGCAGGTAAGCTTCGATCATGGCCCGGGTCTGTGGGTCGACACCCTTCTTCGGAATGTCGAAGCCAGACTCGCTGTTCTTCAGCACGAGCCAGAGGGTGGGAAACGGAAATCCCCCATTGCGGGCTAGCACGCCCACTTTATCCAGCGGCACAACGACCTTCCGCCCGGTGTCGCGGATCATGATCTCGTTTTGGCTGATTTCCAGCCTGTAGGACCAGCCCGCGGAGACGAACCAGGTGATGAGCCCGAGGATTACGGCAAAGCCCATGAATGCGATCTGCCCGGCCACTCCGGTCAGGTAGCCGCCAAAGAGGGTCAACGCCAGGAGGATAACAAGCGTGACGCCGCCATACGAGAGCTTTTGCATCCAGGTCATCGAGAACTGTGAGGATGATGATTCCGCCATAATTGGTGCAGCGGTGCCGGACTGCCCGGTTGGGCATCGACCGCTGCGTCACCTCCGCTTCTCTAGTGTGCTGCGCCATCCCATAGAGTATAAAGCCGCTGTGCCGTATCTTCCAGTACTCCCCGGTCTCTCACGGCCGTAGACCACCGGCGAGGCACCGCCCCGGGGCCGTAAAATGCGCCGACCAGAGCACCGCATGCGCTGCGCACGTCGGGATGGAGCATGGAGCCTGCCAGGCATGCCTTGAAACTCTCCGTCGTCTGGAAGTGCCAAAGCACGGCCTCCAGGACGTCCACCAGGTCGCCACCGGGGGCGAGGTCCGCCGCCGCCAAACGGCCCACACCGGCCAGTCGGGCCCGCAGCTCCGGCACCGCCGCCAATCCCGCCGCCATGGCCTCCGACTTGCCGGCCCCGTCCAGAGCCGCCGCCAGCACCGTCTGGAAAGCCGTGACCGCCGACCGGGCGTCCGGCCGCAGGTCCACCAGGCGCACCAGGGCCAGCGATGTTGTTGTGTCCCGCCCTGCTGCGAGTGCGGAGGCTACTGCGCCCAACAGCAACCAACCCGGACCGATATCATCCGCAAGCTCCACCACCAGCGTCTGCACGGCCGCTTCCGGCGCCTGCGGCGACTCGGCCAGCGCACACGCCACGTGCAGCAGTGCGCCCGTCCGGTCGCCCCTAGGGCCGGCCGTCACTCCGTCCGCACCGGGAGCAAGACCGTCCGCGACAGCGGCGCCCAGGAGCGCTCCCACGGACCGGCCTGCACGCGTGAGGCCCAACTTGCGCTGGACGTCCATGACGTGATAGCTCAGCCACATCAGCCGAGGATTGAGGGCGTGCCAGCGGGGCGAGCGCAGCAGGCGGCCTACCGCAAAGAAGGCCTGACTGATTCCCCGCTCTGCGGCCACCAGGGAAGCTGCTTCCACACACATGAGGTCATCGGGGGTCATGCCGGCCGGCAGGTTGACCATCACATCATCGAAACCAACGTTGTCCATGGCGCTGTGTGGGTTGCGGTAGTCTTCGTCGATCATGGCGATCACCGTCCGGTCGAGTGCGGCGACGTCCTGAGGCGAAAGGCCGTCATAAAGGGCCAGCGCTGCCCGCCAATCCGGTTTTTCGTCCCACGCCGGGCGAGAGGAACGCAAGGCCTCCAAGAATTTCAGATCCCAGTCCAAAGGATACCCCATCTCCTCACGTCAGGCACAACTCCTCGATCGTCTGGGCGACCCCATCTTGCTCACAGGACGCCGTCAACTGATCTGCCGCGGCCTTCGCTCCATCTGAGGCGTTGCCCATCGCAACCCCCATACCGGCATACTTGAGCATCTCGATGTCGTTATCCGAGTCGCCGACGGCCATCAGCCGTAATGATGCCCCGCTCCCGCGCGGCACGCAGGGCCGCGAGTGTGCGGGGCGAAATCTCCAGGCCCCGGGACAGCAGGGTTCCGTCCAGGTCCAGGGCGATCAGCCGGTAGTTCACGTAACCCCTCCCAGGCGACTCAGCGCAGGGCCGAGAGCACGATGAGCAGCGTGCCCAGCAGTATGTTGGTGCCGTAGACCAGCCGGGAGACCCGGTGCATCCGGTTGTACTCTGCCCGCAGGGGATCAGTCTGTGGCACCTCATCGATGGGACGACCCATCTGTTGGCGCAGGGCGTTCATCTTCTGGCGGATGGTGACTGATGAGACCAGCACCAGTGCCAGCATGGCCGCTGAACCCAGCAGGCGGCCCAGATCCAGCGACCGCCAATGGCCGTCAATCGCCTGCAGTGCAGTGATGACCAGCATGATCCCCGCTGTGACCAGCCCCAGGGAGTCGATGCGGGCCAGCGTCTCGCCGGCAATCGTCCCCGCCACGTCACGCGAGGCGATGTTGCGGAACAGGACGGGCGCAAAGAGCGCCCCAAAGCCAAACATGGCGCCCACCCACAGGGTGAGAACGAGGTACTGGAGGACGTTCAAAAATGGCAGCATGGACGGCAACACCTCTTCCACGTAGCGTACAGGGTAGGGTCATGGCTACAGGTCTGGAGCGCCCTCGGCCGGTCAGGCAGGGCCTACAGCCATATAGGGGTTCCAGTCCTTTGGCGGATTCTCCTGCCGGGCCGCAGCCCGGCAGGCTAGACCGTGCCCAGAGAGTGCGCCAGGGCCTCCTTGAGCGGGTCCATCCCACCGGCGTAGCCCTCACGGGCCAGGGACGTCACAAAGTCCAGGTGAGACCGGCCGGCCCGATAGTCCGGCTCCTTGGAGGGATGCGGCAGCAACCGGCTGATCAGGTCCAGGTCGGGGTCCACCAGCAGGCTTCCCTGGTAGAGCACAACCTTGCGATTGGCGTACAGACTCGAGCCCAGGAGCTTGCGGTCGCCTAGCGCCACATCGCCGAGGCCCCGCACCTGAGCGCCTGCCACCCCCACGGTCGCCAACGCCTGCGCAATGGCGTTGGCAATCGGCTGAATCCACTGGGTGGCGAACATCCGCCGGCTCCCGTCATAGCAGGCCGTAATGACCAGGTTGCCGGGACTGAGCACCACGGCGCCCCCACCGCCCCGCCGCCGGTAGACCGGCACGCCTGAGGCCGAGCACAAAGCCAGATCCACGTCAGTCTCGGGAGTCCCGGCACCCAGGACGCAGGCGATCTCCGCCGGCTCCCAGAGCCAGACAAACGGCCCCTCCCGCCCGAAGCGGTCCAGGGCCTGCGCATCATACGGCAGTGGTGCGATGTCCATAGCAATATCCTCCACCGAGCGGCCCATTTAAAACCCGAACACCAGCTGATTCCCCTCCGGCATACCCTGCAGGCACCCGTGAGTGGTCAGCAGTTCGATGATCGACTTGTTCAGGCGTGCCCGGGTCTTCAGGTCGTCGATTGAGACGAACTCCCCATAGAGCCGCGCCTCCGTGATCGCCAGGGCCGCATTGTCGCCCAGGCCGGCCAACGAGTTGAACGGGCAGAGCAGGGTGCCGTCCGGGTTGATCAGGTAGTGGGTGGCGTGAGACCGGTAGAGATCGATCTTGGCAAAGCGGATCCCCCGGATGAAGGCCTCCTCGACCAGTTCATATTCGACGAGGGACTCCTTCTCCTTCGGAGTGGCCTCCCGCCCCTTGGACTCAATCTCCTCAACATAACGGCGCACTTGCTCCGGGCCCTTGGTGATCAGGTCGGCGTCGATGGAACCGGCCCGCACCGTGAAGTACGTGGCGTAAAATTCACGGGGCTCATGGACCTTGAACCAGGCGATTCGCAGGCAGGAGAGCACGTAAGCGGCAGCGTGGGCCTTGGGGAACATGTATTTGATCGTCTTGCAGGACTGGATATACCAGTCCGGCACGTTCACCTTCATCATCGCCTCTTCCATGTCGGCGGCGACGCCCTTGCCTTTGCGCACGGACTCCATGATCTTGAAGGCCACGGCCGGCTCCATGCCCTGGTACATCAGATAGACCATGATGTCATCGCGGCAGGGGATGCAGGTCTGCAGCGTGCACTTGCCTTGCTTGATGAGATCCTGCGCATTGTTGGTCCAGACATCGGTGCCGTGCGATAATCCCGAGATGCGCACCAGGTCCGAAAAGTTGTGTGGGCTGGTCTCCATGAGCATCTGGCGGACGAAACGGGTGCCCATCTCAGGGAGTACGATGGTCCCCAGGTCGAAGCTCAGCCGGCCGTCGGGGATCTCCAGGGCCTGATTGCCGCCCTTGCTGAAGAGCCGGAGCACCTGCGGGTCATCGACCGGTACCGTCCGGATGTCCCAGGTGGGATCGCCGATCTTCGCCCGGTAGTAGTCCTGGAGCATCTTGAGCATGGTCGGATCGTCGTGACCCAGAATGTCCAGCTTCATGAGCGCCTGCTCGAAGCTGTGATAGTCGTAGTGGGTAGTCTTGATGCCGGAGCTGCGGTCATCGGCCGGGAACTGAACCGGCGTGACCTCTTCGATCTCCATGCCGACGGGGACGACGACCATGCCGCCCGGGTGTTGCCCGGTGGTCCGCTTGACGCCCGCGACCCCTGCTGCGAGATAGCCCACTTGGGCCTCCCGCACCCCAGCTATGTGGTTCTCTTCCAGGTAGCCCTTCACCATGCCGTAGGCGGTCTTATCGGCAATGGTGCCCACTGTGCCGGCCTTGAAGACGTACTTCTCGCCGCCCAGCAGCTCTTCGGAATACTTCTGGATCCGGCCCTGCACATCGCCTGAAAAGTTCAGGTCGATATCGGGGACCTTGTCCCCCTTGAAGCCCAGGAAGGTTTCGAACGGGATATCAAGCCCGTCGCGCCCCATGTTGGGGGTCCCGCACTGCGGGCATTCCTTGCGCGGCAGGTCATAACCCGACCCGGTCTTGCCATCGTCATGCCACTCGGTGTATTTGCACGAAGGGCAGACATAGTGCGGGGGAAGGGCGTTGACTTCGGTGATGTCCATCGCCCAGGCCACGAACGAGGAGCCCACAGACCCGCGGGAGCCCACGAGGTATCCCATCTCGTTGGATTTCTTGACCAGCAGGTGCGAGATGTAATACGAGACGGCGAACCCGTTGCCTATGATGGCCTTGAGCTCTCGCTCCAAGCGGTCTGCGACCTTCTCGGGCAGGGGGTCGCCGTAGACTCGGCGCGCCTTGGCATAGGAGAGCTCACGGGTCTGAACCTCAGACCCGTCCAGCACCGGCGGAAAGAGCTTGTCCGGCACGGGTTTGACCCGCTCAATGGCATCGGCCACCGCGTTCGGGTTGGTGACGACCACCTCAAACGCCGCCTCGGCACCCAGGTAGGCAAACTCGCCCAACATCTCTTGCGTGGTGCGCAGGTGGAACGGGGCGTCATACTCATCGCGGAAGCCGATGCCGCCCTTGAGGATCTTGCGGAAGATCTGCTGGTGCGGATCGAGGTAGTGTGCGTCGCTCACGGCGCAAACGGGGATGCCCGCCTTCTTACCCAGCTCGTAGATTCGCCGGTTCAGATCCAGCAAGTGGGCTTCCGACTTGACCTGGCCCTGCTCGACAATGCTGCGCAAGCAATCCCGGGGCACGATCTCCAGGTAGTCGTACCACTGCACCATCTGCTCGAGCTCGTGGTCGGGCACGCCGCGCAGCAGCGCCGCAAAGAGCGCCCCACCGTAAGTACTCGAGCCAATCAGGAGGCCCTCGCGAAACCGCTCCAGCTCCGTCCGGGGCACCCGGGGCGTCCGGTTAAAGTATTCCACGTGGCTCTTGGTGATCAGCTTGTAGAGGTTCTTCATGCCGGCCTGGTGCTTGACCAGGCAGGTGACATGGTACGGCCGCAGCTGCTCCACGTTCATACCCTGGGTCAGGTTGTTCAGGTCGGCCACATCTCCGATGGCACCGGCCCGATCTAGAAGCTTGATCATCACCTGCGCGGCGGTACGGGCGTCCGCATCTGCCCGGTGATGGGCGACCAGCGGCACCTGCAATTCCTTGGTCAGGCTCGCCAGGCTATGGGACTTGAGATGGGGCAGCAGTGAACGCCCAAGGATCAGCGTATCGAGCACCGGGTTGCTGAACTCCTCCCCCAGATGCCTGTGCCGGTGGTACCGGAGGAACCCGTAGTCGAAGGAGGCGTTGTGTGCCACGATCACGGCGTCGCCGACGAAGTCGAAGAACTCCCGCAGGGCGTCCGCCGGCTCGGGCGCGCCCGCCACCATCTCCGGGGTGATGCCCGTCAGCTTCTGCACTTCCTCAGGGATGGCCTTGGAGGGCCGGACGAAGCGCTGCAGCGACTCGCCGATGACGCCGCCCTTGAGCCGCACGGCGCCCAGCTCGATGATGTCGTCACCGATGGGCGAGAAGCCCGTAGTCTCGATGTCCAGCACGACAAAATCCGTCTCTGCCAGCGGCCCCTTGGGTGGGTGGGTGATGATCGGCGTGCCGTCATCGACCATGAAAAACTCACAGCCGTACAGGAGCTTGAACCCATCCGGCAGCTTCACGTGCGAGGCCGCCGGGAAGGCCTGGGTCACGCCGTGGTCCGTCACGGCGACGGCCCGGTGTCCCCACTTGATGGCGCGCTTTACCAGTTCCTCCGGGTCGATCATGCCGTCCATCGCCGACATGAGGGTGTGTGCGTGCAGCTCAACCCGCTTGGGCCCGTCGTAGTCATCCAGCCGGGCTGGACGGCTGCCGATCATGGCGTCGTCCGCCATCAGGGTTAGCTCGTGGGAGAACCCATCCAGTTGGACCTTGCCCCGCACCTTGATCCAGGCCCCGTTCTTGATGTAGCCGAGGAAGTCCGGGTCCTTCTTGGGGTCGCGGAAGAGCTTGACCGGCAGCGTGTCGCCAAGGTTCGCCGGATCGGTCATCCGCAAATGATCGCAGACGCCGAAGGTGATCAGCTGCTTGCCTGTCTTCAGGTCCCGGGTATCGACGCCCACGACCTCACCCTCGATGACGACGCGGTTCTCCTCTTCGGTGACGGTGCGGATATCCCGCACGCCCGCCTCTGGCGGAATCGGCTTACCCATGAGCCGCAGTTCTTCGCCTGCAGCGACCGGGCGCGGGTCCTTGGACTTCGGCAGCGTGGACTGCCGCTGCATCCACTGATCAAAGTACTCCACGATGTGGTCAGGCTGTCCCAGGTCGCCGGGACCGGGCTCGGGTGGCGGCGGGGGCGCCACCAGCCGCACGGCGATCCCATGGCCGGTCTCCCGGCGGATGAGTTCTTCCAGTTTGGTGACCCCGCCACAGCCCTGCACGACATCCACCATGGCGTTGCTGGGTACATCGAGCGTGAGCAACTGCTCGTCGAGCTTCCAGGGCGCCTTGTCCAGGATACCATTCAAGCGCGGCAAAGCAGCCTTGGCTTGAGCCACCACATCCCCCCAGGCGGCTGCAAGCGCTGCCCCCGGTTCGGTGGACCCGGGCAAGACCTCCGTGATCAGCTGTACCACGACGGCACCGCCGGGAAAGCAGTCGCGTGCCACGGCGGCTGCCACCGCATCGCGTGCGGCAAGCGGCAATCGTTGCGGCAATTCCAAATGAAGCCCGACCGCCTGAGCGCGGGTACGGACTTCGACTCGCTTTAACTTGGCTCCGTCGAGCACGGAGAGGATATCAGGGGGGAGCGAAGCCCGGTCCAGCTTGGCTAGCCAGTCCTGCTGCGTTGGCATGGCGAAAGGTTCACCTCATGTCAACAATGGGGGGCGCCCCGTCGGTCTGGGCGCCCTCTCCTTGTGCGATAGGTCTTATTCTTCTTCAGTCACCGAGACAACACCTTCCGTCCCCATCAAGTCGGCGATGAGGCCGGCTGAGTCCAGCGACCGGCCCGCTAGCTTCAGGCGGAATGTAATTTCCACCGTCCCGGTCACGGGGCCCGTACGCATGCTCACACCCTTGATATCCGCACCCCAGCGTCCGCAGACAGTGGCCAGGGCGCCCAGCCGCCCCGGAGTGTCCGAGACGTGGATGATCAGGGTACGGCGACCGCGCTTGGAGATCCAGCGACGCTCGACCTCAGAGAGTGTCTTGAGGGTCAGCACCACCAGAACGGTAGCCACGGTGGACTCCAGGTACATCTTCGCCCCCACGGCCAGACCGATGCCGCCGACCACCCAGAGGGAGGCTGCCGTGGTGAGGCCACGAATCGTAGGCCCTTCCCGCATGATCGTGCCGGCACCCAGGAAGCCGATGCCGCTGACCACCTGCGCCGCGATGCGCCCCGGGTCCCCGTTGCCGTTGATCCCGTAGTTGGTCAGGGCCCACATGGTGAGGGAGACCTGCATGATCAAAGCCGAGCCCACGCTGACCAATACGTGGGTGCGCAGGCCGGCGGGATGGTTTCCACTTTCTCGCTCGATCCCGACTGCCCCGCCGCAGACAACGGCGATTGCGAGTGGGATGAAGGTCGCCCACAGTTGTGAACCAAAACTATGCGCGTTAGTCTGTAGAAAGGTGAACAAGGGACATTACCCTTTCTGCGCGTACTTCAAGATCTCGTAGTACATCTTGATGCGAGCCTTCACGCCCTTCACCAGACCAAGCTTCTCCTCCTTCATCCGATGGCTCATCTCTTCGAGAGGGACCTCAACGGTGCGGTACCCCCGATTATTGATGTGCCGCGTCAGCGCCACCTCGATGCCGAACCGGCAAACGTCTGCGTCGATTTCATGCCGGAACATCTCTTCGACGATCTCCCGACGCACGCCACGCTGACCGGATAGGTAGGGCGCCAGCAGTTGCGCCAGGTCCGTGGTAATCCGGCCTTCATCGAAAACGCCGACGGTCATGTCGGCTTCGCCGCGCAGCACGGGCAGCAGAAGCGAACGGACGTGCATGGGCGAGAGCCCGATCAGGTCGGCGTCCAAGAACAATACGATCGGAGAGACCGTCGCCTCGAACCCGGTCTTCATGGCCGCTGCCTTGCCTAGATTCTCGCGATGGATGATGACCTTGGCACCCCGACGCTCTGCGGCCTCGGCGGTCCGGTCATCGGAGCCATCGCTGACTACCACAATTTCGGCGATGAGGTCCACCTGAGTCAGGGTGGTAATCACGTCGCCAATCGTTGTCTCTTCGTTAAACGCCGGAATGATCGCGGCGACTTTCATACGAACATACCTCCGTTTTCGTGACGAAAGCCGGCCGGAGGGTTCCGCGATCCGGGCGCCACGCTACATGGTTATTCCTTGTCCGCGAAGAATTTTCCTCCCGTTGCCACGGTTTCGCCAGCGGGATCACGACCGCCAGAGCCGCTGCATCTGCTGCAGGGCGGCAGCGGGCAGCAGGTCGCCCAGGCGCTCGCCCACCAGGCGGTCAATCTCGCCCACTGCAATCTCCCGGCGGATCCAGCCGCCCACCGCCTGGGCGATGCCCGGTGCGGAGATGATCACGGCGTAAGGCTCGTCCGGGGTTGAGAGATCGACGAGGCAGAGGTCGGACAGGTCCGCCAGGATCGCCAGGGAATTCTCGCCCTTGCGGCCCATTTGGACGTATAGCTCTTGCACGGCCAGCCGCACCGGCCCGCGGCTGAGGACCTGGACGGCGGCGCCCCGGCGCTCGGCTTCCGCCAGAGGCGAGCCCAGGGCCATCAACTCCTCGGGGCGTCCGGTCGCCATCACGCTATGCTTGGCGCCGGCAATGAGGTCCGTGGCGCGCGCCATGACCCTGGCCTGACCGGAGACGGTGACAGCGGCATGCCCGGTCTCCTCCGGCGCCAGGTGCGAAAGGTCCCGGTAGAGATCCGTGAGCAGGTGGTCCGTGCTGCGGCGATATTCCTGCAACAGGACCGTGTAGGGCAGTACCCGGTACAGGGTGCGGTCCGCGGTCTGCTCAGGCAAGATGGCTCCCCGGACTACCAGCCCTTCGAGCACCTCGTAGACCTTCGCGCGCGGCACGCCAGAGTGTCTGCTCACTTCATACCCTGTGCTGCCCGGATGCTTCATCAGGGTCACGTACACCTTCGCTTCGTTCTCCGTAAACCCGAGCCGCTTGAGACCGGCCACTGCCGTCAACGCACGTCACCACCGATGTAGTTACTTATGATAACCATATCACGCGTACGGCAAACTGCACAGTGTGACTGGCGAACGGCCACCGATCTCTGGCCTGGGGTTTAGCAATTTTTGCATACTCTCCATCGCAACATGGGTGACCCCCTTGGCATTCAGCCAATCGACCAGGGCCAAAAGGTTATCCGTCATGGTCCGTGTGTTGGAGGGTGCCAACATCAAGCTGGCCTCGGTGGCTACCGACGTACGCTCTTCAATCCAATCCATGGGTATGGCGCACAAAAGACCCGCCCGGCAATCAGCCGGGCGGGCACTGGAAACAACCTAGTAGGCTCGGGCGAACCAGACCGTGTGGCGCGCTTCCCCGCCGCAAGCGATGCAGGTGTGCTTGTGAGCAGGCGGATCGAACGGGATGTTGCGGGAGGTGAACTTGGTCTCCTCCTTCACCTTGCCCTCGCACTGCGCATCGCCGCACCAGCCGGCCAGCACCCAGCCCGCCGGCGTGCCCGCTTCATCCGCCGCGGTGACGTGGGCCTTCAACTCCGCCAGGGTCGTGACGTCCAGGTGCGAGTTAGCCGTGCGGAACTCTACGGCCCGGCGGAACATGTTGGCCTGAATCTCATCCAGCAGACCCAGGACGTGCTCCACGGCGTTGTCCAGGGAGATCGTGACCTTCTCGCCGGTGTCCCGGCGGGCCAGCACGCACTGGTTGGCGTCGACGTCACGCGGCCCGATCTCCAGGCGAATCGGCACCCCGCGCATCTCCCACTCGTTGAACTTCCAGCCCGGGGTCTCCTCGCGCAGGTCGGACTTCACCCGAACCTTGGCGGCCTTCAGGGCCTCGAAGAGCGGGTCGAACTGGGCCATGACCTTCTCCCGCAGCTTGGGCGGACCCACCGGGATCATGATCACCTGGACCGGCGCCATCTTCGGCGGCAGGGCGAGCCCCCGGTCATCGCCGTGGACCATGATCAGCGCTCCGATCAGCCGGGTCGAAGATCCCCAGGAGGTCGTATGCACAAACTTGAGCTGGTTGTCTCGGTCGAGGAACTTGATCTCAAAGCCCTGGGCGAAGTTCTGGCCCAAATAGTGCGAGGTTCCGGCCTGCAGGGCCTTGCCGTCTTTCATCATCGCTTCGATGGAATAGGTGTCAACCGCACCGGCGAACCGCTCGGACGGGGTCTTCTGCCCCTTGCAAACCGGCACGGCCAGCACGCCCTCGACCACTTCCCGATAGACCTCCAGCATCTGCATGGTCTCGAACCGGGCTTCCTCCTCGGTGGCATGGGCCGTGTGGCCCTCCTGCCAGAGGAACTCCGAGGTGCGCAGGAAGGGCATCGTCCGCTTCTCCCAGCGGAAGACGTTCGCCCACTGGTTGATCAGCACCGGCAGGTCCCGGTAGCTCTGGATCCACTGGCTGTACATGTGGCCGATCATCGTCTCAGATGTTGGGCGGATCGCCAGGCGCTCCTCCAACTTCTCTGCGCCGACCTCGGTCACCCAGGGCAGTTCGGGGGCGAAACCCTCGACGTGCTCCTTCTCCTTCTGAAAGAAGCTCTCGGGAATCAGCAGGGGAAAGTAAGCGTTGCGATGGCCGGTCTCCTTGAACCGGAGGTCCATCGCCGCCTGAATCCGCTCCCAGAGCTCATACCCATCAGGCTTGAATACGATACAGCCCCGGACGGGCGAATAGTCCATCAGGTCTGCCTTCTTGATGACGTCGATATACCACCGCGAGAAGTCTACGGACTGCGGTGTGATCTTTCCTTCGAACCCCTTCTCTTCGGCCATTTCAATCGCTCCTTCTAACGAAAAACAAAAAAGCCCGTCCCGATCAGGGACGAGCGCCTTGCACCCGTGGTACCACCCTTGTGACCCCCTTGACTGGAAGTCGCTCAAGACCCAGTAACGGTGGGTGCCCGGCACGGCTCATCGCCGGCAGCTCAGGGGTGGGATGCAAGCAGCCGCTCCTGCCAACCTTTCACCAAGATGGTTGACTCTCTAAAGTGGAAGTAACCGCCTGTAGGCCCCATCATCGCTAGTCTTACAGGTAGACTAGCAGGTAAGTGTTCCCTTGTCAACGGTACACCGCCGCTCCACCTGGGGCTGTGGCAACAATTGAGTCACTTAAGAATTGGCGCCAGGGATGGACTGCCTGGCGATTACTCACCCTTGGACGCTTCAAGGACCTTCGCAATCCATGTATCGACGTCAACCCGTCGCCTTGCGGCCGTTTGGTAGACCAGCATACCTTCCCGCTCCTGAACCACTGCCACAACAGCAACTTCGACCCGTCCATCGTGGGCTACCTTCCACACGATTCGGACGCTCTTGTTGTCGACATACGCACTTCTAAAACCAACGAGCGGCCGTTCCTGCTGGTTCCCAAGCTCCTTGCCAAAAGCTGAGGGGGTCTGAGCAATCTTGTTCAGCGCCTTGATTACCAGAATTCGTCTTCCC
>DAHVXO010000270.1 GCA_027356675.1 Symbiobacteriaceae bacterium
CGTTCACCCGTTAATTCGCACTACCGGCACTTATTCGATCGGAAGGATCTGCTTTCCGTCTTATGCTGTTCATAAGAATGAACCTTATAACACACTTCTTCTGCATTCACGCATGATTTTTGCACCAACGTGTTGAAGAAGGGTAAGATGATGGCGTCGGCGCTCCGATCTCAGGATGGTCCTCACCTAAGAGCCTGAGGCAGTTGAGAAATTTATCGAGCTAACCGTGCGGGCGAAGACCGGTCTCGGAGCGGAATAACCCATCTGGGGGGGGGAATTCGGCGCCAACCGCCGCCCTGCGGCGATTAGCGCCTTGATCGATTATTCTGTGAGGGGGCAGGAATGATGTCCGTGCCGAACGACCCGAAGAACCTGGAGGCCTTATTGACTGAGACCCGCCTTTTCCCACCGTCATCGGAGTTCAAAGCGCTCGCCAATGGGTCGGAATCCCTTTACGAAGAGGCCAAAAACGACCGGCTGGGCTTCTGGGCCCGGCAGGCAGTCCAGCTGACCTGGTTCAAAAAGTGGGATAAAGTGCTGGAGTGGAATCCGCCCTTCGCCAAATGGTTCGTGGGCGGCAAGTTGAACGCCGCCTACAACGCTGTCGACCGCCATGTACTCACTTGGCGGCGCAATAAGGCAGCGATCATTTGGGAAGGCGAGCCAGGCGATAGCCGGACCATTACTTACCAGGAGCTGCACCGTGAGGTCTGCCGCTTCGCAAATGTGCTCAAGAGCCATGGTGTGAACAAGGGCGATCGCGTCACCATCTACCTGCCCATGGTCCCCGAGGCCGCGGTGGCCATGCTCGCCTGCGCCCGCATCGGGGCTATTCACTCCGTGGTCTTCGGCGGCTTCTCCGCGGACTCACTGCGGGATCGCATCAACGACTGCCAGGCCAAAGTTGTGGTCACCAGCGATGGCGGTTACCGGCGCGGCAACATCATCCCCCTGAAACAGATCGCTAACGAGGCGCTGCAGGCGTCTCCGTCGGTGACCAAGGTGATCGTGGTCAAGCGCATCGGCCATGAGTCCCTCGTTGAGCACGGCTGGGTCGAAGGCCGTGACGTGTGGTATCATACCCAGATGCGCAACGCCTCCTCTTACTGCTCCGCAGTGGAGATGGACTCGGAGGATCCGCTCTACATTCTCTACACATCGGGTTCCACAGGCAAACCCAAGGGCGTGCTGCATACCACTGGCGGCTACCTGACCGGCGTGGCGGCCACGCATCGTTACGTCTTCGATATCAAGGATACGGATGTGTTCTGGTGCTCGGCCGATATCGGCTGGGTCACGGGGCACAGCTATATCGTCTATGGTCCCCTGATCAACGGTGCGACGGTCCTCATGTACGAGGGCACCCCGGACTACCCGGATCGCGGCCGTTTCTGGGAGACCATCGAAAAGCATCATGTGACGATCCTGTACACGGCACCCACAGCGATCCGTGCTTTCATGAAGTGGGGCTCCGAGTGGCCCGATAAGCACGATCTCTCCTCGCTCCGCCTCCTGGGCACCGTGGGAGAGCCGATCAACCCCGAGGCGTGGATGTGGTACCACAAGCATATCGGCGGCGGGCGACTGCCGATCGTTGATACCTGGTGGCAGACCGAAACAGGGTCGATCATGATCACCCCGCTGCCCGGCGTCACCACCACCACGCCCGGCTCTGCGACCCAACCATTCCCGGGCATCGAGGCGGAGATCGTCAACGAGCGTTGCGAGCCAGTGCCGAAGGGATCCGGCGGCTACCTGGTGGTCAAGTCGCCGTGGCCATCCATGCTGCGGACCATCTGGGGCGATGACGAGCGATACGCGCAGACGTACTTTGGCAAGTTCGGCCCCGGGGTCTATGTCACCGGCGACGGCGCCAAGTGGGATGAGAACGGCAACTTCTGGATTCTCGGGCGCGTGGACGATGTGATCAACGTCAGCGGGCACCGCATCGGGACGATGGAAGTCGAGTCTGCCCTGGTCGATCACCCGTCCGTGGCGGAAGCGGCCGTAATCGGGCGGAGCCACGACATGAAGGGCCAGGCGATTTCCGCCTTCGTCACGGTCAAGGAGGGCATTCGGATCAACACCATGCTGATGGATGAGTTGAAGACCCATGTGGTCAAAAAAATCGGGGCGCTGGCCCGGCCGGAGGAGATCTTCTTCACGGCGGACCTGCCCAAGACCCGGTCCGGCAAGATCATGCGCCGCCTGCTGCGGGACATCGCCGAGGGGCGGGCGCTGGGTGACACGACGACCCTGGCAGACCCGACCGTGGTTGCCAAGCTGCGGGAGACGTACGAGGAACAAGAAGGTTAGAGATGCGCGCGGAGGCCGGGCGGCTAACGTTGCCCGGCCTCCGCGCGGTCTGCCTCCCCCCAACTGAAAACCCTAAAAATAATTCTGGAGATACCAGACCCAAAAGGTCACGGTGGCCATACTGGAGAGAGTCGTGACAAGGGCCACTCCGGAGACCATGTCGGGCTCCGTACCGAACTCGGAGGCCAGCAACGTCGTATTAACCGCAGAGGGCATGGCCGACTCCAGGACGAGTATCCGGGCGGTCAGGGGGTCGGGTTTGAGCCACCAGACCAGGGCCAACCCGATGAGGGGCGAGAGCGCCAGGCGCATCGTGCTGGTCACCGCGACCTTCACCCAGGCGCCCTTCAACTCGATGGAGGCCACCTGCATCCCCAGTAGGATGACAACCAGGACCACAGCCCCGCTGGCCAGCAGCCCGATGGGCTTCATAATAAAGTCCGGCATCGGGATCCCGCTGATTCGGATGGTCATGGCGACGAGTGTGGCCCAGACCATGGGCAAACGGAAGACGGCCTTCACGGCCTCACGCCAGTCCATCTGGCCGCGGGCGGCAAAGAAGACTGCGACGGAATACATGAGGAGCGATTGGAGCACCACGAAGATGGCCGCCCGATCGAAGCCGGCCTGGCCGAATGCCAGCAGCACGACGGGCAGGCCATAGTTTGCCGCGTTCATAAAGCCGGTGATCAGGACTGCAGCGTTCCGCTCTCGGGGGTTCCACCCCAGGAGCCGGCCCAAGCTCAGGGTCAGGGTGATCATAATAAAGCAGAGCAGGAGCCCGAAGCCCAAAATCTTGCCCACTTCAACGGGGTTGAGTTGGCTGGTGAGGATCGAGTTCATGATCAGGCCTGGGGTCATCACGTAGATGGCCAGCCGGGACGGGTCGCGCACTTCCACCTTCAGCTTGAGGCGTGCGATGTAGCCGAGCCCTGCGAGGATGAAGACGGGTAGTACGGTACCAAGGAGTGCCTGGAACAGGTTCATCGCGTCGCTCAACTCCATAGATGATCACGTTTGCGAATGTCCACCTCCTCCCTTTCTGCGCCTGCCGAAAGCAAACCTTTCGGTAGACGCGAAAATCCCCGCCTTGTGCGGGGTCAGGTAGTCCGTAACAACCAGACTCCATCCGTGCAGATGTCAGTCTTCGAGGAGTAGCAAATCGCCAGGCTCAGTCCCGAAGGACGCCCCGGCTGGGACCTCGAGCACGGCCCTCGCCTCCCGGACGTACGGGCTCTGGCGCCAGGCCCGCATGGCGGGTATCACCAGCACCACACGCCCTCCGGCATCCAGGAAGAGCACATCGATCGGGAACCGCATGAAGTGCGTGTGAATGGCCTTGCAAGGGTCGATCAGGAGCCCCTCCCCCACGCCCAGGCGCCGCCGGAACATAAGGCCCAACAGCCGGGTCTGAAAGCGGTCGGCACGCTTAACCCGGTCCCCCAGCGTCACACCGCGGGTGATGTTGCGGATCTGCATTGGACAGCCATCCCCCCCCGGCATCACTTCGCCATGATCTGCATGAAGTTGATGACCACCGGCCCCAGCACGACAATAAAGATCGTCGGGAAGATGAAGATGATCAACGGAAAGAGCATCTTGAGCGGCAAGGCCATCGCCTTCTCCTCGATCCGCTGCTTGCGCCGCACCCGGAGGGCCTCGGATTGCACCCGCAGGACCCGGGAGACCGAGACGCCCAACTGCTCAGCCTGAATCACCGCCGCGGCGAACGTGCGCATGTCCGGCAGGGCCGTGCGGTCGGCAAGACTCCGCAGGGCATCCGCCCGGGGCGTGCCCAGCCGGACGGCCTTGAGCAGTTCCCGGAACTCGCCCGAAGTGGGCTCGGGAAACTTCTCACCGACCTTCTGAATGGCGCCATCGAGGCCCAAACCCGCTTCGACCGACACCGACAGTAGATCCAACACATCGGGAAGGGCCTTCTCTATCAGGCGCCGCCGGGACGTGGCCATGCGCGACAACCCGAAATCCGGCACCTGCCATCCCAGGCCCAGCAAGACCAGCATCACGCCGCCGCCGGCCAGTGGCTGATCGCCCAGGAACGGGGTCGAGAGCAACAGGCCCGCCACGGACATGCCTGCGGCCGCCAGCGTCTTGAGCCCGAGGTACTGGGTGGCGCCAACCGGATTACCCGCCTGAATCAGCTTCAGCTGAATGCCCGCCTGCACTTGGCTGGGCATGACGCGTTGGATCAGCGCAAAGACCTTACCCAGTGCCGGACCCAGCACCCGCTGAGTGAACGGCAGTTCCATCTCCTCATCGACCAGTTTTCCGTTTGCCCGGCGCGCCAGGCCGGGCTTGCGAATCGCCATCGCCCGCTGACGGACGAGATTCGTCTGGGGCGAGGGGACCATGGCCAGGTACGTACTGAAGGCCGTAACGCCAAACACCATGACGAGGATCAGCACGTTCACTGCGTCACACCTCCAGATTGACCATACCCTTGATGACCATGATACCAATACCCTCCATGATGACGCCGATCCCGATAAGCACATAGCCAAGGGGGTGCGTGTACATGGGCTTCAAGAATCCGGGGGAGACCACTTGCATCAGCACCGCCAGTCCCAGCGGCAGCAGCGACACGATCCAACCTGAGAACCGGCCCTGGGTCGTAAGCGTGCGGATCTCCCCCTGGAGGCGGACCCGTTCCTTGATGGTCCCACTGATCTTCTCCAGCACCTCGGAGAGGTTGCCGCCCACCTGACGCTGAATCAGCACTGCTGTGACCACCAGATCCAGGTCGGCGCTCTTGAGCCGTTGGACCAGGTTCCCCAGCGAGTCGTCCAGCGGGATGTTGACTCGTGTCTCCCGGATCACCATGCCAAACTCCTTGCAGATGGGAGGCGGCATCTCCCGGCTCACCACGTCCATGGCCTGCAGAAAGGAGTACCCGGAACGCAGTGAGTTGGCGATGATCGCCAGTGCATCCGGCAGTTGCTGGTCAAATGTCTTGAGCCGCAATTTCTCCGCCCGGCTGAGCAGAAAGTGCGGCGCCACCCAACCGAGGATCAGCAATAGCCACCAGAGCGACTGGGCCCAAATCACCGCCACGCCCAGGCCCATGCCGGCTGCGAGGCCCTGGGCCACCATGAACTCGGCGGGCTTCCAGCGCCAGTCGGCTCGGAGCAGGCGGACTTCCAGCCGGTTTGAGAAGCGGCGACCCGTAGTGGCCTTCTCCACCATACCCACCAGGACCTTCTTGGCGCTTGACCGGCGGGACTTGGTCTCGTCGTCCACCGCCGCGTCAACCGGATCGTCTGGCAAGTCCTTGGTTTGAAAGCTTTCCAGCGTTTTGCGCTGACGCACCAGGCGCTCGAGGCGCTGCCGGGTGGTCTCCTGCTTCGACTGCTCCATGAGCGACATGAAGAGGTAGCCGACCAGGGCCAGAAGCACAAAGACCAGGACCCACATACCGCTCACTCCTCAAAGACTTCGTCGGGCAGGTCGCAGCCGGACTCAACCAGCCGCTCGTAGAACTTGGGGCGAATCCCAGTGGCACCGTGACTGCCGAGCAC
>DAHVXO010000290.1 GCA_027356675.1 Symbiobacteriaceae bacterium
CGTTGGGGTGCTTGTGCATCTCCACGACCTTCCCGACAAGGACGCCCTCCACGCCCGGGTTGGCGTTGGTCAGCGTCTCCACGACCACACCCCGAGTTGTCAATGCGCGAGCCAGATCGGCCGGCGACAGGTCCACATCCACGTATTCCTTGAGCCAGTTATATGAGACCCGCATGGTCGAACCCCCTTGTGTCAGAACTGCGACAGGAATCTGAGATCGGAGGTCGTGAAGTTGTGGATATTCTCGATGCCGTACATCAGCATCGCCACCCGCTCAGGTCCGTAACCGAAGGCCCATCCCGAGACCTCCTCGGGGTCGTATCCGCCATGGCGCAGCACCACCGGATTGACCACGCCTGATCCGCCGATCTCGATCCAGCCCGACCCCTTGCAGGTCCGGCAGCCCTTGCCCCCGCAGAAGATGCAGGAGATGTCCATCTCAGCGCTGGGCTCCGTGAACGGGAAGTAGCTGGGGCGCAGACGCACGCCGATGCCCGGACCGAAGAGGCCATGGGCCATCTCCAGCAAGGCGCCCTTGAGGTGCCCCAACGTGATGCCCTTGTCGACCACCAGGCCCTCGACCTGGTGGAACATCGAAGCGTGCGTGGCGTCCTCGAAATCACGCCGGAAGACCCGCCCGGGGCAGATGATCTTGACTGGCGTCCGCCCCTTGGCCACCTCGAGCATGTAGCGAATCTGCGTGTTCGAGGTATGCGTGCGCAGCAACACGTCATCGGAGACGAAGAGTGAATCCTGGGCATCGCGCGCCGGATGCCCCTTGGGGATATTCAGCGCCTCGAAGTTGTACCAGTCGGTCTCGACCTGCCGGGACTCCGCCACCTCGTAGCCCATGGAGATGAAAATCTCCTCGATCCGGTTGATCACCTGCCCAAGGATGTGCAGGTGCCCCCCCTGCACGGGGCGCCCCGGCAGCGTGATATCCACGGTCTCAGCGGCCAGGCGGGCATTCAACTCGGCCTTGCCGAGCAAGGCCTCCCGGTCATCCAACGCGGCCGAGAGGGCCACCTTGATGTCGTTGCCCAGTGCACCCATGGCCTTGCGCTCATCGATGGTCGGCAGCTTCCCCAACCCGCCCAGCGCAATGCTCAGATCGGATTTCTTCCCGAGATAACGCACGCGCATCTCTTGCAGCGACGCCACATCCGGGGCTTCGGCGATGGCGATCAGCGCATCGTCCCGCAGCCTCAGCAGTTGGTCTTTCAATCGCAAAACCTCCTGAACGAAGTCTCCCCAACCCACAAAAAAGGCGCTCTCATCCCCGAACGGGGACGAAAGCGCTCGCTTCCGCGGTACCACCCTGATTGGGCCATA
This sequence comes from Symbiobacteriaceae bacterium, assembly GCA_027356675.1. The sequence continues at coordinate 1,333 of DAHVXO010000290.1, forward strand.
GCGGCCCCACTTTACACCTGGCGCTAGCACGCCCGGCCCTCTATAACGGGAGGGACCCGTCCACGCCTACAAGGGGAACCCCTTCAGCGGGGCGGCTCCGGAGGGAACTTCACACGACCGGCGGAGAGCGGGTTTACAGTCAAGACCCGGCATCCCTGAACACCGCCTGAGGTCGGTTACTTTCCTCCATCGTCGCCGTTGCATTTGGTGCGACCGATCGGCCTGCGGCCGACGGCGAGTTGATTATTGTGCCCGATTATATCAGACGTCTAATGCACTGTAAAGCGCCTGTAGAGCAGGTAGGCTACCACGGAGCCAGTGTTCGAAAAAATCGCCCAGAACACGTCAGCCGCAGCGGAGTTGGACAGTGCGACCACTCCTCTCTCGGAATTTAAACTTGTCTGATACCTTTTATTATACCACAGGCGCACTGCGTGCTCAAGGACGCCAGGGACCGCCCACGGCTTACGACCGCTGACGCAAAGACTCGTAGACCAGCAGGCTGGCCGCCACTGACGCGTTCAGCGATTCCGTCCTTCCTTCCATTGGAATCCGGATCACCCCGCCGGAGAGCGACCGCGCCTCGTCCGAAGGTCCAGCGCCTTCGTTGCCGATGACCACCGCGGCCCGGCCGCGCAAATCGGCTGTCCACGGCAGGAACGGACCGTGGGCGTCGGCCGTGTAGATCCGCCAGCCACGCTGCTGAAGGCCCCGCAGCACCGGTCCAATCTCGCCCTTGACCACCGGCAGGCGGAAGAGGCTACCCATTGCGCCCCGTACCACTTTGGGATTGTACGGGTCGACTCCCCCCACCACCGCGGCCCCGGCACCGCCCAGTCCCTCCAGCGAACGGATGACGGTCCCCATGTTTCCCGGGTCCTGCAGGTTCTCCAGAACGATCACGAGTCCCTCGCCAATGTCATCCAATGACCAGGTGCGGGGTTGGAAGACCCCCACGACGCCCTGGGGGGTTTCCGTGTCTGCCGCCCGGTCCAGCGCCTCGGGCGTGCAGCGATAGGCCCGGATCCCGGCACCCTGCAAGGCGCTAAGCAAGGCCGCCCCCCGCTCCCGCTGGGTCAGCTGGTCGCTGTACAGTACATACTCCACAGCCAGGCCGGCGGCTAGCGCCTCCTCACCCAGCCGGACCCCTTCAAATACGGCGAGGCCGCTGGACGCGCGCTCCAACCGGTCGCGCGCCAGCAGCCGTGCTTGCCCGACCAGGGCACTTTTCGGCCCCAGGCACTCCGTCATGGTTGTTGCAGCATCCTCTCCAGCTCTCGGACCCGCTCGTTGAGACCCAACAGCACCAATACATCCCCATCGTTTACGACATCGCTCGCATGGGGCGCTGCGTTGATCTCCTCGCTGGATTTGATCGCCAGTATGGTTATACCAAACCGTGAACGCAGGTTCAACTCACGCAGCGACAGCCCGGTCAGCTTCTCCGGGGCGGCCAGGTCCATGATGGTCCACTCCTGCGAAAGCTCGATGTAATCCAACATGCTGCCGGTGACGAGGCTATGTGCGACGCGAGCGCCCATATCGCGCTCGGGGAAGACCACCCTGTCGGCGCCCACCTTGGCGAGCACCCGCCCGTGCAGGTCGTTGGAAGCCTTTACGACCACTTGTGGTACGCCCAGTTCCTTGAGCAGAACGGTGGCGAGAATCGAGGCCTGCACATCGTGGCCGATGGCGACCACCACCGTGTCGAAGTTGCGCAGCCCCAGCGCCTTGAGCGAGTCCTCATCCGTGCAATCGCAGGCGACGGTGTGGGTCAGCTCCGTCGAGTGCAATTCAACGGTCGCCGGGTCGGCATCGATGCCCAGCACTTCGTGCCCAAGCTCCTGCAAGGTCCGGGCGAGGCTCAGGCCAAACCGCCCTAATCCGATAACGGCGCACTGCTTCTTGCTCATCCGATCATCACCCTGTCTTCGGGATAATAGACGGGATTGCGCACATACTTCCGCTGCGCCAGGGCCACCGCCATGGTCAGCGGACCGACACGTCCCACGTACATCGTGAGCGTGATGATGATCTTGCCGAGGTGGCTAAGGTCCGGTGTGATGCCGGTGCTCAGGCCGACCGTGCCAAAGGCAGAGATGTCCTCGAAGATCAGCTTGAGGAAGGTGACTCCGGACTTGGGATCCGCCAGACTCCGGGCCTCGGTTACGAGCAGCAGCCCGCCCGCCACGACTATGAGCCCCATGGCGATTGCCGTCACGGCGATTGCCTTGTCCACCAGTTCCGCCGGGAGCCTGCGGCCCATGACCTCCACATGATCCTTGCCTGTGACCGTCGACCGGATGGTCAGGGCGATCATGGCGAAGGTGGTGGTCTTGATGCCACCGCCGGTGCCTCCCGGCGAGGCGCCGATGAACATCAGGATGATCGTGAAGAACAGCGTTGCATCCCGCATGGCGCCGGTCAACACGGATTCAAACCCAGCCGTGCGAGGCGTAACGGCGGAAAAATAGGCATTGAAGATCTTATGGTACCAGGGCATGCCGCCCAGCGTGGCAGGATTGGTGTACTCCATGCCCAGGACGAACAGCGTCCCCACCACAAGCAACAGGCCGGTGATTTTCAGGGCCAGGCGGCTGTGCAGCGAAAGCTTCGCCCATCTGCGGTGACGCCAGACGTCCTCCAGTATAAGGAAGCCGATACCGCCGAGGATGATCAGGCTGGAGATGACCAGCAGAATGACCGGGTCACGGTTGTACTCCCGCAATGAGGCCGACGTAATGTCGAAACCGGCGTTGTTAAACGCAGAGACGGAGTGAAAGACGCCCCAGTAGAGGGACTTGCCTAACGGATGATCGAGGGCCCAGCGCGCCGCGAGCAGCAGGGCACCAGTGCCCTCGATGGCCAAGCTGACCACAATGATGTTGCGGGTCAGACGGACCACGCCGGCGATGGAGAAGGAGCCCAGCGCCTCTTGCATCAGCAGCCGGTCGCGCAGGCTCACCCGCTTGCCCATCAGCAGCAGCATCAGGGCGGAAAGCGTCATGATGCCAAGGCCTCCGGCCTGAATCAGCAGAAGGACGACGGCCTCACCGAATGCACTGAAGTGTTGGGCCGTATCCACCACCACCAGGCCCGTCACGCAAACGGCCGAGGTCGCTGTGAAAAGCGCATCGATGAAAGAGGTGCGGTGACCAGGTTCGGCTGAAATCGGCAGCCACAGCAGGAACGTGCCGACGAGAATCAGAGCTGCGAACCCTGATACCAGGACCTGCGAGGGCGTGAAGCGGGGGCGCAGACCAGACTTGTGGCGAAAAGGATTGTCCATGGCGTCACCCTCCCAGGCTTTACTGGCTTTGGAGCAGGTTGACGCCCTCGGCGTCACCGATGACGACCAGGATATCCCCGGCGGTGATTATCTCCCCCGGCTCGGGCGAGATGATCAGGTTCTTGCCCCGTTTGATCGTGATCACATTCAGACCGTACTTGTTGCGCAGGTCCAGTTCCAGGAGCGAATGGCCAGTCAGGAATCCCGACGCCTCCAACTCGGCCATGCCATACTTCTCGGAGAGGCGAACGTAGTCGATGATGCCGCCCGCTGAGAGATTGTGCGCCACCCGCTCACCCATGTCACGCTGCGGGTAGACCACTCGGTCGACCCCGATGCGCTCTAGTACCCTGCCGTGCTGGTCGTCCTGGGCCTTCGCCACCAGCATCTTGACGCCCACGTCCCGGCAGTTGAGGCAGGTGATGACGCTGCCCTCAACATCGTCGCCAACGGCGACGACCACGGCATCAAATTCATGAAGGCGCAAGGCCTTCACGGTAGCCGGATCCACAGTGTTCGCGCGCACGATATGCGTGAACACAGAGGCCAGCGCATCCACCCGGCTGGCATCGTGGTCAATGGCAAGGACAAAATGGCCCATCTCATGCAGGACCTTTGCGACGCTGGACCCAAAGCGTCCCAGCCCAATGACTGCATACCGCTTCTGCATCTTTCATCTCCTCCCGTGGGTAGCCACAATCCCCATTATACACCGGCATCTGAGAATCGGAAGAAGGCCGATCGCACATATGCAGAACAGCAGTAGCCCGCTGCCGACGAATCGACAGCGGACTTAGAGTGTCCAGGGTATTCGCTTAAAGGGTGCCCTTCGCCTTGGCCACCAACTCGGCAAAGCCGGCGGCGTCGTGAACGGCGATGTCGGCCAGCACCTTGCGGTTGAGCTGCACGCCGGCCTTGCTGAGGCCGTTGATCAGCCGGCTGTAGCTCAGGCCGTTGATGCGGGCGGCGGCGTTGATACGGGCGATCCAGAGCCGACGGAAGTTGCGCTTCTTCGTACGCCGGTCACGCCGAGCGTAGAAGAGCGCATGCATCACGGTTTCGTTGGCGGGCCGGAACAGGCGGTGCTTGCCACCCCAATAGCCGCGGGCAAGTCTAAGGATCTTCTTGTGACGAGCCCGGGTGGTCGTCCCAGATTTGATGCGAGCCATCGTCGTCTCCTCCTCAAAGGGCCCGGAGTCCTACCCCGGGATGAATTATTCTGTCCCGGTGCAGCTAGTGCGGCAGGATCTCACGGATATTCTTCTGGAAGGAATCGGACAGGACGGTTGTCCGCTTGAGATTGCGAATCTGGCTGCCGCTTTTATGCGTGTTCTTGTGGTGCTTATTGGTGGGGAAATGCTTCACCAGGCCGCTACCGGTCAGCTTGAACCGCTTGGCGGCGCCACGATGAGACTTCATCTTGGGCATGTGGGCTCCTCCTTGTAGTTATTCGCTTACCTGCTGGGCTGGCTTAGGCCCGTCCGTGATGGAGGCCTTGGGCGCCAGTATCATGATCATGTTCTTGCCCTCCAGCTTGGCAGGGCGCTCGACCACGCAGAGGTCCTTGACGCAATCAAGCAGGCGGTCCAGAACGACCTTTCCCAGGTCGGCATGAACGACCTCGCGGCCGCGGAACATGATGGTAGCCTTGATTTTATCGCCGTCCTTGAGGAACGACTCGGCCTGTCTGCGGCGGACGTCGAAGTCGTGATCTTCGATGTTCGGACGCATCTTGACCTCTTTGATGGTGACGACCTTCTGCTTCTTCCGGGCTTCCCGATCGCGCTTGGACTGCTCGTACTTGTACTTGCCGAAGTCCATGATGCGGCAGACCGGGGGCCTCGCAGTTGGGGCGACTTCCACCAGATCATACCCATGCTCCTGCGCAATTCGCAGCGCATCACGGCTGGACATTACGCCGAGAGCCTCGCCCGTTTCAGAAATGAGACGGACTTCGCGGGCACGAACCATGTCGTTGACCCGGAGCTGTTCTTTGATACCTGCACACCTCCTGATTAAATGGGAAACAGCCGAAAGCAATGAAAAAACAGGTGGCCGCAGGGCCACCTGTAGCAAGCTGATGAAGCGACGCCGACGGGCGCCAACATTCTTCAACCCCCGAACCGTACTGGCAACAGGCCGTACGGTGAGAAGCGGTGGCTTCTGCTTGAGAGAGTTTGGAGCCGATGTGATCGACTTAATAACATTACCACGAGGCCGCCGGTCCTGTCAACCGAATCCCTGCTGCAGAAGCCAGGCCGTCATGTACGGTGAGACGTATGTCTCTGCGATGGCGCCCAGCAGCAGCAGAATGGCGGCGAAAACGACCAGCCTTCGAGCCTGGAGCCAGGCCTCAAAGGCGGATCGGTGCAGGCTGCGGACCTGAACGGAACGCACCAGCCAGAAGAGCGGCGCCGTCAGGATCAGCGCCAGGCCGGCCACGGTTAGCAGACCGTGTAGAGCATCGACAGCGAGCAGCAACCCGGGAGAGCGGCCGGTCTGGCCTGCCAGCACCGCCGCCGCCTGACCCGCCGCCAGTGCCTTCTGGTAGATGACTGCCGCCGCGAAGAGGATGTGGACGGGTCCCGCACTCAGCTTGGCAGTGGCAAGCCAGGCGGGGAGGCGCCGGGTCGGGTGGAAGGAACCGGCCCAGACCAGTGCGAGGCCCGCCAGGACCAAAACCCCGTTCTTCAGGAAGGTGACGATGGTCAGCGCCAGATCGCCACCCGGGTGGAAGGAGCGGGGAAAGCCAAGATAGGCATAGGCCGTGACCCGGGCCAGCACCGGGCTGGTGCGGTCGGGCCAATAGGCGGTAGCCACGCTGAGGGCTACAAACGCCGCCACCATGAGCGGCACCAGCCGCCGGTACACAGACGATCCCTCCTCCGTGGATGGGCTGTGCTGCCTCCCAGGTGGAACAGACTACCCCGCGGCCGTGTTGGGAGTGGCCGCTGCGATCCCCATCTCCCGGGACCGCTGAGTGGCCCGGGTGACGGCCCGGATCACAGCCTGGCTGAAACCAGCCTCCCCCAGAGCCTGGAGCCCGGCCACAGTTGTACCGTTGGGCGAGGTGATTTTCTGGCGCAGGACAGCCGGGTCCTCGCCGGTCTCATCCAGCATCTTGGCCGAGCCCTTGAGCGTCTGGACCGCCAGGTCGCGGGCGATAGTCTCGGGCAGACCAACGCTCTTGCCGGCCTCGATCATCGCCTCGATCATGAAGTAAATGAACGCCGGGCCGCTGCCGGAGAGACCGGTGACGGCATCCATCTGCGGTTCGGGAACCTCCACGACTACGCCGACGGCTCCCATAATCTCACGGGCATAGAGCGCTGCCTCGACGCCCGCAAAGGCGCCCATGGCAATGGCTGTGGCCGATTCGCCCACCTCGCACGATGTATTGGGCATGGCCCGCACCACCTGGACCCCCGGTGCCGCGTGCGACTCCAGGAAGGCCGTCGAAATGCCCGCCATGACGGTGAGCAGAATCTGACCCGGGCGGAAGAGGTGTCCGACCTCCGCCATCAGGGCTGGTGCGTCTTTGGGCTTGGGTGCCACCACCACGATGTCGGACTGTGCGATCACATCCGCCTTGCTGGTGGTCACCCGCACGCCGTAGCGGGACTGCAGCGCTTCCAGCCGCGCCAGATTGGCCCGGTTGGTCACCAGCAGCTGGGCAGGTTCGACCACCCCCCCGTCGGTCATCCCGCGGATCAGTGACTCCGTAATGTTGCCGCCGCCCAGAAACCCGATCGTCTTTCCACCTAGCATGCTCGCCGCCTCCCCCGATATGCCGTCACGGCTGCCTCAGATAGCAGGCACACCTCCGAAATCAGGAGAAACAGAAAACCCCCCGCGCCTTCCATACAGGAAGGGCGGAGGGCCTTACGCCTCCGTGGTACCACCTTCGTTGGTCCATTGGCTTGCACCAAGAGACCCGCTCGTGACCGGGCCCATAAGCCCGGGGCGCCTGATAACGGCTGGCCATGCCGGCCGGTTCAGCGCCGGCTGCTCTGGGGTGGGTTCAGGCGACTCGTGCCGGTCCGGACTCGCAGCGCCGCCTGCAGGCGGGTCCGGACTCTCTGGCGGCAGGTTCGTGCCCTACTGGTTCCCATCATCGCTCATTGTATTAGACGAAGTTTAGCATCGTTCGCCCAAGGCGTCAATAGCCGTTGGCAGATAATTTAACCCCAATAAGACGCCCGGGCTTGGGACTCCTCAGCCAGCTGCGGGGCGCTAAGGACCCGAGCGCCCTCCTGGGCGAGCCCGACCAGAATCGAGCGGGCATCGCTGCCGGCCCACTGGAAGGCGCCTTCCATGGCCAGCGCGACGGGCTCAGCATCCCGGTCGACGAAGGCGATGACGCTGGGGCCGGCGCCCGACAGCGCCACCCCCTTGGCGCCCGCGTCCAGCGCCGCCTGGAAGACGGAGCGCAAACCGGGGACCAATGATGCCCGATAGGGCTGATGGAGCCGGTCCTGGGTGGCCACGGCCAGCAGATCGACCCGGCCCTGGGCCAGGGCGGCCACGAGCAAGGCGGCCCGGTTCAGGTTATAGACCGCGTCTTTGAGCGAGACCTCCGTGGGCAGGACGCCCCTGGATTTTTCGGTCTTCTTGCCGATGATCGGAACCTCAGGCATCACGATGACCGCCTGAAGACCCTTGGGCGGGTCGAACCGCACGTGCAGCGGCCCCCGGACCTCATCCATGCAGCAGACGGTAAAGCCGCCCACCATGGCCGGGGTCACGTTATCCGGGTGCCCCTCGATGTTTACGGCCATGCGCAGGAGTTCTTCGCGGTCCAGGCCGGTGCGGCCGGTCATCTTTTCGACCAGGGCGTTGGCCGCCACGAGGCCGCCTACGATGGAGGCGGCACTGGAGCCCATGCCGCGCGCGACCGGGATCTGAACCCGCTCGCTTATGTGCAGGCCGTGCGGCCGATACCCCAGCCGTTCGAAGACATTGACGGCCGCCAAATAGACCATGTTGTTCTCGGGGCGTTCGAGCATCTCACCGCCGCCCTCAACGTCAATGACGACGTCCAGGAAGCCGGTCTCTTCCATCGTGATGATGTTGCGCAGCTCCAATGCGACGCCCAGGGTATCGAAACCGGGGCCCAGGTTGGCACTGGAGGCCGGGACGGAGACCTTGACCATAAGCGGCGGCCCTCCTCGTCGCTACTGACCTAGCACCAGGCGCTCGAGCCGGCCGTATTCGGCGGCAATCTTGGCAGGCGGCTCGCAGACGCGGATGGCCGTGTCGGGGTCCTTCAGCCCGTGTCCGGTCAGTACCGCCACCACCTTGGGGCGGTAACCCTTGCCGGTGAAAGGCCGGTGAGTAGGCGCCGTGATGGCGCCACCGTCGATCATCCCGCCGGCCGCCTTACCCTCGAAGTACCCGGCGCGGCTGATCTTGATCAGGCCGGCGACGGATGAGCAGGAGGCCGGTTCGGCGAAGACGCCCTCAAGCGAGGCCAAGAGGCGGTAGGCCTCCAGCATCTGCTCGTCCGTGATGGACCAGAAGGCGCCGCCGGACTCCCGGGCGGCGGCAATCGCCCCGCCACGGGTAGCCGGACGCCCGATCTTGATGGCCGTGCCGACCGTGTGTGGGTCGGCCACCTCGCCGCCGTACACCAGGGGGGCTGCGCCCTCGGCCTGGATGCCCAGCATGCGGGGCAGGCAGGGGCCGTCGCCGCCACAGCCGCCGTTCTCAACCACGCCCACACCGGCGGCAACGTACTCCTTCAAGCCCATCCAATAGGCGGTGATATTCCCGGCGTTGCCCACCGGGATGGCGAGGAAGTCCGGATAGGAGCCCAGGGAGTCCACCACCTCGAAGGCGGCAGTCTTCTGGCCCTGGATCCGATACGGGTTGACGGAGTTGACCAGAGCGATCTCGGGGTGCTCATCGGAGAGGCGGCGCACCAGACGCAGGCCATCGTCGAAGTTGCCTTCGATTTGGATGGTCTTTGCCCCGTACATGAGCGCCTGGGCGAGCTTGCCCATGGCGACCGCACCGTCAGGGATGACCACGAAGCAGGGGATCCCGGCCCGAGCCGCGTAGGCGGCGGCCGCAGCGCTGGTGTTGCCGGTCGAGGCGCAGATGACCGCCTTGGCCCCGGCCTCCACCGCCTTGGACATCGCCATGGTCATCCCACGGTCCTTGAAGGAGCCGGTGGGATTGAGCCCTTCAAACTTGAGATACAAGTCCAGGCCCAAGCGCTCGCCCAGTCGGGGAGCAGGAATCAGTGGGGTGTTGCCCTCCTGCAGCGTTATCACGGGTGTCTCGTCGGTTACCGGAAGAAAGCGGCGATAGCTCCTGATCACGCCTTGCCATGCTGCCATAGGCGGCACCTCCATCGCTAATTCGTCTGCCTCTCACCGTCCGCGGGGCGGACGGCTGCCGGCCACTGTTGCCGATCGGCCTTCGGCCGACGGCGCTATGCCCGAGGCCGCCCGGCGGGAGGCCTCGTCGATCTCCTTGCGGGCGATCTCGCCGCCGGCCAGCTCCAGGAAGGCGCCGATGGGCATGGCCCCCAGGTCCTTCTGGCCCCGGCGCCGGACGGCCACGGCGCCGGCCTCGATCTCCTTATCACCCAAAACCAGGATATACGGCGTCTTGAACATCTCGGCTTCACGGATCTTGTAGCCGATCTTCTCATTACGGCTGTCGATCTCCACCCGCAGGCCGGCAGTCCGCAGCTTGGCAGCGACCTCCGTCGCGTAAGCGTGGTGCCGGTCCGTGATGGGCAGGAGCTTGGCCTGCACGGGCGCCATCCAGGTGGGGAAGACCCCGGCGAAGTGCTCCGTGAGAATGCCCAGGAACCGCTCCAGCGAACCCA